>NZ_CP075169.1:6300000-6443694 GCF_016865525.2 Sodalis ligni
GACTCATCATGGAAAAGTCATGGCCAAGTAAAAAAGTGAACACGAGGGGTTCGACAAGGGGCATAGGTTCAAATCACTTCAATCTATAATATCACCGGTAAACAATACCCTATAGCCGTTATCTTTCAAGCCGCAGCGTGAAAGCTATTGGGCATTGCTTAGGTATTAACCGCCAATGGTCTTGATTCTCGCCGGAAAGCGATGTTCCCATTGCCGCTGGAAAACCTCCCGGTCATTTTCCCAGGCGCTATAGCTTGAGTTCAATACCAGGCCGCCGTTTTGCCATGCCAGGCGGCTTTCGCTGCGCAGCTCGATATGCCAGCCGGGACGCTGGTAGCGCTGCCGGCGTTCGGCCTGCCAGCTTGCGGTTTCCGCGGTGGCGCCGATCTCATACGCCTCATGGCCTTCACTATCAAAACTCAATTCGCCGATGCGGGTTTTCTGCCGCCGGGCATCCATTGTCAGCCGGTGGGTATTGCTGCCGGCATCCCAACTGAGCCGGCGGGCGGTGACTTCCGGAGCCATGACCTCATGATCCAGCGCCGGCGCCGAGCGGGGGGGGCCAAAAGCATCAGGCTTATCCGGCAGGCTTTCGGTTCGCAGCGGCAGCCGGAACCGGCCGGTGGCGGGGAGTATCTGAACCGGCCCCTGCCCTGGTTCGGCCCAGGCCATGGGCCAATATGCCGTGGAGAGCGCCAGCCGGATCCGGCAGCCGGCGGAAAACCGGTAGACCACGCCTTTAAGAGGCAATACCACAGGAAAAGTCTGGCCGGCGGGGACATCCGGCCGGCTCAGCCGATGTATGCCAAAGGTCACCCGCGCCGAACGGCCGTGCACATCCACCTCGTTCAGCCGCAGAACCAGCATGGCCGACGGCGTTTCAAAGGCGATATCCACCGTCAGCTCCGCCTTGCCGCACAGAATAAGCGGGGCTTCCAGCACCGGCGCATCGAAACACACCGACAAACCATCATCGGCGCGCTGATCCCCTTGGAATTCAGGGGCATTGCCGCCGCCATCAAGGGGACACCACTCGCCGCCCATGGCGCCGCAGTGCGCCGGGGTATCAATGAGCAACGGCGCGGCGGCGGCGGGCACATCGCTCAATAGGCCGTCCCCAAGATAAAAGTCATGATGATTTGTGGTGGCCGGCCATTGGGACGCGGTGATCCAGTGGCCGTCCAGCGTCAGCGATGACGGGTCGGGACGCAGCTGTTCCCCCTGCCATAGATGCAGCATCGGTTCATCCATGATGCCGGTTTGTTCGCCAAGCAGCCAATGCCGCCAAAATCGCAGGCATTCTCCGAGAAAATCAATTGCCGGACCGGGAGTGCCCCAATTGGGGTAGATATGGGTCCAGGGACCGATAAGACCCTTGCGCGGCACGTCAAGGTGCTCCATCAACCGTAATATGGCGTCGGAATAACCGTCTGTCCAGCCCCCCACCGCGTACACGGCGCACTGAATGTCGCGATAATTTTCATTTACCGACCCGTGCCGCCAGTAGTCGTCACGTTCCATATGCGCCAGCCAGTGGGCCAGCGGCGGTTCCATGCCCTCCAGACGCGCCAGCCATTGCTCGCGCCAGCCGTCGCCTACATAGGCCGGATCAAGGGGGCGCCCCAGCTGGGTAAATAAACCGCTGCCCCATTGCAGACCGTCGGTGAGCAGCGCCCCACCCATAAAATGCACGTCGTCCGTGTAGCGATCGTCGGTGGAACAGCAGGTGATAATCGCCTTCAGGGCCGGCGGGCGGCGGGCGGCGATTTGCAGGGCCGCGAACCCGCCCCAGGAGATGCCGATCATGCCGACGTTGCCGTTGCTCCAGCTTTGCCCGGCAATCCAGGCAATCACTTCCACCGCGTCGTCTTGCTCCTGTGACAGGTATTCGTCCCGCAGCAGGCCCCCCGAATTACCGCTGCCGCGTAAATCGATGCGCATGGCGGCAATGCCGTGGGCGGCGAAATAACCGTGGATCATCGAATCCCCCACCGCGGTATTATCCGACTGGCGATAAGGAATCCATTCCAGCACCAACGGCACCCGCCCCGGCCCATTAGGCAGCCACAGCCTGGCCGTGAGTTGGGTACCATCCGAAAGGGGGACGGTTATCTGACGAAAAGCCGGTACAGTGAGAGTATTGTCTATGGTGTCCGACATGGTCGGTCCTCCTGGCGATAAATAAATAGTTAAGAATGAGGCGGCGATAACCGGCGCCGGGTTCCGAAGCGTTCCCAGGCGGCAATGGCGGCAACGCCCGCCAGGCACAGCAGGCCGCCGACAATCATGGTCAGCGGCAGTCCCATGATCTCCGCCACGCCGCCGCAGATAATGGCGCCGATGGGGACCGTGCCGATTAACATCATGGAATAAAACGACATCAGCCTGCCCCGCAGGCCGTCGGGAACCTGGTGTTGCAGCAGCGAGTTCGAGGTGAGGTTCTGGGTCAGGATGGCGTAACCGATAGGCGCGGCAATCAGCGCGCTCAGCCAAAACAGGTGAGACAGGCCAAGGCATATTTGCGCAATCCCCAGCATCAGTGCGGCCCATAGCGGCCAGGGGCGCATGGGTTCAATACTGCTGCTGTAAGCCAGGCGCAGCGCGGCCACCAGCGCGCCGATGCCGGTAATGCTCATCAGAATGCCCGATCCGGCCGGGCCGCCTTTTAATACCCGATCGGCCAGCATCGGCAGGAACGAGAAATAGGGCACGCTGGTGAGGCTGCACAATCCCACCAGCAGCAAAATGCGCAGGGCATCGGCGTCATGGCGCAGAAAGCGCAGTCCTTCGGCCATTTCCGCCAGCAGACCGCCGGTCCGAACGGTGGGGGGACGCTGGGGAATACGCATCCCTGCCAGAAAGAGAATCAGCGGCACATAAGAGAGGGCAATAAAGGCGAAACACCAGCCCTCCCCCAGCTTATCCACCAGCAGGCCGCCCAGGGCGGGGCCGATAAGCCGGGCGCCGTTGAATATCACCGAGTTAAGCGCCAGGGCGTTGCCTAAATCGTTATATTCCACCAGATCCACCACCAGTGATTGCCGGCCCGGCAAATCGAAGGCGCTGATAAGACCCAGTCCGAGGGCGATGAAAATGGCTATCCTGGCGGTTATCCAATGATTCAAGGTGAGTATCGCCAGCATTGAGACCAGCACCGTCAGGCCGATTTGCGTGGCCAACACCAATTTGCGCCGATCGCAGCGATCGACGATGACGCCGGTGAATAGCCCGAATATTAAAATGGGACCCTGGCTGCAAAAGGCCAACAGGCCCAGCATTACCGGCGACGCGACCCCGAGACGCCAGATAAGCCAGCCCAGGGCAATGGTGTGAATCCAGTTACCGATTACCGATAACAGCTGACCGCCGAAAAACCGACGGTAATTAGGGTGCCTTAAAGCGCTGCCGGCGGACCGTAGGCTCTTTTTAGGCGCGAGGGGAAGACGGGCAGTACTCAAGGAAGCTCCCACGTTAAGACAGGGGCGAAAACAGCGCCACCGGCTTATTAATCTTTTTTTGTTGAAGGCCCGCACCGTCTCCGGGCCATGAGGGTGAAAACTCTGTCGCGTTCGAACGCGCGGGAAATTTCACGTCCGAACGTTTTATGCAAGCCGTTCAGTCATGAACTTTTTCCCGCACGCATTTTCATCTCGCGCTTCGTATTTCTCTGCTTTTATCACACTGCTTTTATTTCCCGGAACAAGGGCCACTGGCCGTCAGGAGTCCAGGCGCCTTTGATGGTGCCGGGCGTCACCCAGGCGTTACTGCCGTGGTAGAGAAAGACATAGGCGCCGGTTTCCTCCAGTTGATCCTGCAGCTTGACATACATGGCGGCCCGTTTGCCCTGGTCCAGTTCATTGGCGGCATCGTCGCTCAGTTTGTCCCAGTCTTTGTCGCAGGTTCTTTGGGTATTCCAGATACCCACCTGCTTGCAGGTGAACCAGGCGGTAACCCAGCTGGCATCCGGCGCGGTGGTAAAGGTGGTCATCCGCAGCTGCGAGTCATTCCAGGCGGTGCCTTCGGATTCCTGCCCTGCCGCCACAAAGGCCGCGCTGTCCATTTGATTGATTTGCAATTGAATACCCACTTCCGCCAATTGCGCCTGAATGACCTGGGCGACGGTGCCGCCGTCGGCGGAGGTGGTTAAGTCCAGCCGCAGCTGCAGCTTGGATACGCCGGCTTCCTTAAGCAGGCGTTTGGCGGCGTCCGGTGAGTAGGGATAGATATTTTTACTCCGGGCGCCGGGCAGCGGCGGCGGCACCAGACCGAAAGCCGGTTTTACCGCCCCGCCGAAAGCTGCGTCCAGAATGGAGGGCACGTCAATGGCTTGCTGAATAGCGCGACGGACCCGGATATCCTTAAGCAGCGGATGATCAACGTTCATGCCGAGCCAGGTATAGGCCAGCGCCGGTCGCACCGTCAGGGTGGTGCCGGCCACTCCCTGCTGGTATTTGGGTATGGCGCTGATATTGATTTTGGTCATGTCCAGATCCCCCGCTTCAAAGGCGATTTCGGCGGTATTCAAATCGCCGATGGGCACCAGTTGAATCTGGTCGTAAAAACAGTGCGGTCCACTCCAGTTCTCGTTACGCACCAGGGTCAGCCGCTCCCTGGGTTGCCACTCGCCGATGCGATAAGGCCCGGATGACGCCAAGGGATCGGTGGCGATTTTTTTATCCTTCGCCGCTTCCACGGCCTTTTTACAGATAATCAGGCCGGAGGCGTGGGGCAAGGTACTGGTGAACAGCGGCGCGAAGGGATGTTTCAAATGAATGAGTCCCTCGTAGGTGCCCTTGATCTCCACATGATCGAGGGCCTCCCAGTCGGTGGCATAAATCGCCGCCAGTTTAGGATCGATGAACCGTTCAAAGGAGTACTTCACGTCTTCCGCGGTCATTTCGCCAAAATCACCGGTCCACTTGATGCCCGGTTTCAGCTTGAAATGCACCGTCAGCGGGTCCACCTGTTCCAATATCTCGGCCGCGTCCAGTTGCCATCCCCATTCTGTGCCGGCCTTGTACTGGCATAAGCCGGAATAGACGGCAAACATGACCATTTCATCGTACCAGCCGCTGCGATTGGCCGGATCGAGGTTGGTGATATCCTGATCGTTTTGCACGCGCAGGATTTTATTTTTGTTATCGGCGGCAAAAGCCACCGTCCGTCCGCCAAGCGCCAGCGAACCGGATACCCCGGCGGCAAGGATCGCCATGGTCTTAATAAGCTCACGTCTGTTCATCGAGGGGCCTTTCATGGATGCATTTCCTTTTAAATGATGCGGCTTGGCCGGGCCATTTGGGGTTGGTCTGGGATTAACGGGGTATGACAAGTCACCTGATGCTCCGCGGTAAGCTGCCGCGGCGCCGGCGCTTCGCTTCGGCAACGTTCCGTCGCCAGGGGACAACGGGTGTGAAACTCGCAGCCGGCGGGCCGGCGGGATAAGGTGGGCACATCCCCCTGCAACACGCCGGCGCCCGGAGGGTTATGCTTGCTTTTAGCGTTGAGCAGCGCCCGGGTATAGGGATGCGCCGGCGCGCGGAAAATAGCCTCGGTAGGCCCGGTTTCCACAATTCGTCCCAGATACATAATGGCAATCCGGTCCGTGACATGGCGGGTAATGGCCAGATTATGGGTAATAATCAGATAACTCATGCCCAGCTCCCGCTGTAGCGAGGTCAGCAGGTTAAGCAACTCGCCCTGAACCGAGAGATCCAGGCCCGCCGTGGGCTCATCGGCGATGATAAGCTTGGGCCGCAGGGCAAGAGCCCTGGCTACCGCCACCCGCCGCGCCTGGCCGCCCGAAAGTTGATGGGGATAGCGGTCCAGAAACAGCGATGGCAGGCCCACCAGTTCGAGCAGTGCCGCCGCCGCGCCGCGGCGTTTATATTCGCGGCCGTTAACCGCAAAAGGTTCGGTGACCAGATACTCCACCGTCATGCGCGGATCGAGGGCGGCCATCGGGTCCTGGAATATCAGCCCGGTTTCCCGGCGGATAGTCCGCCATGATAAATCACTGGCATCCAGCGGTTCCCGGCCGTTAACCTGGATACTGCCCTTGGTTACCGGGGTCAGGCCAATCACGGCTCGCCCCAGGGTGGTTTTGCCGCTGCCGCTCTCGCCGATAAGACCGACGGTCTTGCCCGGCGGCACATGCAGACTGACGCCGGCCAGCACATCCACATGCCCGACGGCGCCGGGCATCAGACGGCTCAACAGATTGCCGGTCTTGTAGCGAACCACTAAATCCTGAATTTCAAGCATCGGCATTCACCTTATGGCAGCGCACCGTCCGGCCCTTTTCCCCCAGCAGGGTTTCCGGCGGCGTCTCGCTGCCGCACGGAGCGAACGCCAGGCTGCAGCGGGGCTGGAACGGACAACCGACGCGGTGGACGCTCGGCATCGGCACCGAACCGGCGATAAACGGCAGTTCGCGGGTGGCCACTTCAATTCGCTCCGGATCGCAGGCCAATAACGCACGGGTATAAGGATGGGCGGGAGAGCCGAAAATCTCGCCGATGGGACCGGCTTCGACGATCTCTCCGGCGTACATCACCGCCACTTTGTCGCAAAGAGCGCTCACCAAATGCAAATCGTGAGTCACAAAGATAATGGCGCCGTCCACCAACTGGCGGCTGGCCTTGAGCACTTCCACCACCTGCATCTCGGTGGTGGCGTCCAGTGCGGTAGTGGGCTCGTCGGCAATCAGCAGCTCCGGTTCGGTTAACAGCGCCGCCGCGATGGCGATACGCTGGCGAATACCGCCGCTGAGTTCATGGGGATATTGCTTCAGCCTCCCCTGAGGGTCTGAAATCCCTACACGTTCGAGCATTTTCACCGCATGATTCAGCTTATCTGCCTTCGAACCCGGCTTATGGTGCTGGAACGCCACCAGCTGCTTGCCGATGGTGATCACCGGATTGAGAGCGGTGAAGGGATCCTGGGACACGGTGGCGATACCGTTGCCCCGCAGGCGGCGCTTGGCGGATTCAGGCAGCGCAAGGAGGTCTTGTCCGTGGTAAAGCAGCTGCCCGGAAGCCTGGGCATTGGCGGGCAACAGCGTGAGCATGGCTCCCACCAAGGTTGATTTACCCGAGCCGCTCTCCCCCACCAGGCCCAGCACTTCGCCTTTTTCCACCTGCAGGGAAATCTGGCGAACGGCCTTCAGCGGACCCTTGTCGGACGCATAGGTGACCGACAGATTGTGCATTTCCAACAGTGCCATCAGTTATCCCCCCGGGATTGCCTGGCGGTGCGGGGATCAAGCGCATCCCGTAGCGCCTCGCCGAGAAAGGTAAAGCCAAGCGTGGCGATGATGATGGGAATGCCGGCGGCGATAACGATATGGGGCGCCTGGCGGATATAGGAGTAGCCGTCGTTGAGTACCGTGCCCCAGCTGGCGTCCGGCGGCTGTACCCCCTGCCCCAGGAAACTCAGGCCCGACTCAATGGCGATAACCGCCGGAATATCCATCGCCACCAGCACCAGCAGCGTGCCGGCCATATTGGGAACCAAGTGGCGAAAAACCACGCTGACGGGTGAGGCGCCCATGGCGCGGGCGGCGACAATATACTCCATGCGTTTGAGAACGCGGGTCTGGCTGCGCACTACCCGAAAGTAGCCAGGCACCATAAAAGTGATGATAATCATGATGATGGTGCTCACGCTCGCCCCTACCAGCGTCACTACCGCCAGGGCGAACAGAATCATCGGTATCGACATCAGCGAATCGCAGAACAGCATCAGCAAGGTATCTATCTGCCGCGGACCGTAACCCGCCAGCAGTCCCAGCATGGCGCCGATAAGCAGCGCGCCGCCGGTACCTAGGAATGCCACCGTCATAGCGATCCGGCTGCCGTAAATCAGGCGCGACAGCACATCGCGGCCGAGCTGATCGTTGCCCAGCCAGTAGTCCATGCTCGGCCCTTTAAGACGCAGGGCCGCTTTGATGGCAATGGGATCGTGCGGAGCCAGCCAGGGGGCGAAGAGGGCGCACAACAGCATTGCCGCCACGCAAATCAGGGCAAAACGCCCCATGGGACCTGACCAAACGTGCCGCAGCACGCGAAACGGGTCCGGCCGGCCCGCGGCGGCAATGTTGCCGGGACTCAATGCCGGGGTGGTGGTGATGAGCGCCATGGTCAAAGCTCCTGCCGCACGCGCGGATCCAGAAAAGTGTTGATCAGGTCGGCGATGAGATTGGCCAGTACATAACATCCGGAGGTCACCACCACCGTCCCCATCACCACCGGAAAATTGCGGGAAATCACCGAGTCGTACGCCAGCTTGCCCAGGCCGGGCCGCGCGAACACGATCTCGGTCAACACCGCGCCGGAGAGCAGCGAACCAATGCCGACCCCTAATACCGACACCACCGGCACCACCGCGATGGGCAGGGCATAGCGCAGCGCAATCAACCGATCGCCGATGCCGAAGGCGCGGAAGGTGCGGATATGGTTTTCCTTCAGCACTTCCAGCATCGAGGCCCGCACCAGCCGGGCCAAATAACCGATCCAGCTTAATGCCACCGTCAGGGAGGGCAGTACCAGCGCCTGTAACTGCGAGCCCAAATCCCCCTGCTGCCCCGCGCCGATGGCCGGAAACCACTTCAATGTCACTGAGAACACCAGCAGTGCGTAAATCGCCACCACAAAAGCCGGCAGGGCGATCACGCTGGTGGACAGCAGCCCTATCAGCCGGTCGAGCCAGGTATTGGGCCGCAAGGCCGCCCAGCACCCCAGCGGGATGCCGATAATAATGGCCCAGGCAATGGCCGACAGGGCCAGAATGAGGGTATTGGGTAAGGCGCGGGCAATAAGCTGATTCACCGGCCGATGAGTCAGGACATCTTCGCCGAGATCTCCTGCGGCCACATGGACGATAAATCGTCCGATTTGCACGATAGCCGGCTGATCAAGCCCCATGTGTTCACGCAATGCCTGCTTTTGCGCCTCGCTGGCCCTCGGTCCCAACGCTACCGAAGCCGGATCCCCGGGCACTAAAAACACCAGACAGAATAATATCGTGATTGCCACCAGCATCACTGACGCCGCCAGTACTAACCGGCGAAGCAGGTAAAAGAACATAAGCGCAGCCTGTTAAATTAATTTTGTCAATGAAACGACAGCCCACCATCCGGCGCCGGAGAGATCTTCCGTCACGTTTTACTCAATTCGGGTGGGAGATAACCGGAAAATCGTCGCCGGCCCGACCGGTTATTTCGCCGGCTTCGGCGGATTGCGGCGGTAAACGTAAGCAAGCTTGCCAGTGTTTCAACGAAACAAAGGCCACATTCACGACATGATTTATTAACAATGCGACATATAAGAACTACGTATGCATGTCCGGTCCTATCCGGTCCTGTCCGGCCAAAATAGCGTTCTGACCGCCGGATCATTCACCAGCGTCCTTTTCTTACGCCGCCGCGTTAAAAGCGTCGCGCCATCTCTTATGACTTTTTTAGACTTTACTTCATTGAAGTCTAAGCAATAATTTCTTCCGCTGCTGTGCCGGCAGCGTTTTTATAAAAACATCACAACATAAAAATCAACGCGTTACGTTAAACCTCACGGGTTCCCGCGAATTGTTTTACGATCACGGCAAGGTATTTATTAAATTTATTTTTTATTATTTTATAAAATGCACTATTACATTATGCTTGTACGTCATATTTACACCTTGTAGACATAATAAAAACCTCCAATAAATCAACAAGATTTTATCTATATCATCTTTATGTTAATTGAAAATTAGCAGGCTACTTAGTTATCATAAAAGTAATAAAGTAAAATAACATATCAACGACGTAATATTTCTGTATAGCATCCGTATTTTTCAATTAGTCGTGTTTAAAAATAGAAAATATTCCTATAAACTGCGCTGGCAATTCGTTAAGTATATTGCATGGCCCGTTCTTCAATTCAGAGATAATTATCGATTCCCTAATGAGACACCGGGAAATAGGAGGAATTTTATCGCCTTGGATTGAGATGTGTCATTGAAAAATTTGTTAAAAATATGTTTTAAATTATGAAAATGGCGGGACTATTAAATACCCCACCCTCCATTTATAACAAATTTTAACCTGCAATCGCGGCGAGTGAATCGCCTTAATTTCACCTAGAGATTATAAAATGGAAAAAGTTAAAGATATTGCCGACACCGTGGAATCTTTATCACGTATCTATCATCGCTTACGTAAAGAAGTGAACGGACAATTGGTTAACGAAGGACTGTCATTATCCAAAATGAAAATTCTTCAATTGATAACCCATGGCAAAACCAGCGCGACGGATATCAAAACTATATGGGCTTTTCATCCCGCACCGTGGTCACCGTGCTGGACGCCCTGGAAAAGGATCTTATGCTGCAACGCCAGCAAAGCCCTACTGACCGGCGGGGCAAACACCCTTATATTACGGAGAAAAGGCTGGGTAAACTGCATATCGCCCAACACACGCCCCGGACCACTCTTGGGCGTTTTCTTTCCCCCCTCTCCCAAACGCCCTTGGTAAAACTTTGCGGAATCTGCCATAATCTTGAACTGAGTCAATAGTAATTCTGGTCTTTTTTTGCGAATACAAACGTTAAGTGATAATGGTTAATTTAACCCCTTACACTTAATATACTCTGAACATTCTTCATCAATTTTCACGTCCGGATTGATGAGGAAAACTTTCTCGGCGTCCAGACATATAAGTGATGTTTGATATATGCATGTGGATAGTTTTACCCTGGCGGATCGGGTCAGATGAGCGATCGTGCATTTAGGAATGGGGCATATCCGCAGAAATTCAGGGTTGCCGGTATGGCCGGCATCCTTTATTAATTTGATTCATTGTCTTCATCAACAAAAAACTCTTCTTTTGATACTTAAATTTTTCTTAATATTATGCTCGAGGGACTACGCATTTTCTGCGCAGCATTGCCGATAATCTGCTTTTTAATCTTTTTACTGGAAATTTATTCCCCGCCGGCACATCGCCACCTTATGCCGGTGCGGCGCAAGGCCGCTTCCCGCTTCAGCGCCGCTTCGCCGTCGCCAGGCCATCGCTGGCCCGGACGTAAGGCTCGGATGGCATAAATTCCTCTCGCCGCAGCAAGTGAGGCTGCATCCGGCGCCAATGCCGTGTATAATAACCGCTGTGATCAATTATACCCACCATCTTTCAAGCGGCAGCTGACGCTTGAACGCCATCGGGTATAGATGCGTCGATTCATTAACCACAGTCGAAAATCCCAGTATGGTTCAAGGAACGCTTTACATTGTTTCCGCACCCAGCGGCGCGGGAAAATCCAGCCTGATTCAGGCGTTGCTTAAAACACAACCGCTTTACGACACTCAGGTTTCGGTTTCCCACACCACGCGCCCCGTTCGTCCGGGTGAAAAACAGGGTGAACATTATTATTTTGTTTCCAAGGCGGAATTCGAACGCATGATCAAGGAAGACGCCTTTTTGGAGTATGCGAACGTCTTCGGTAATTATTACGGCACTTCCCGCGAAATGATCGAACAGGTGTTATCCACCGGCGTGGACGTCTTTTTGGATATCGATTGGCAAGGGGCGCAGCAAATTCGTAACAAAATGCCCCAGACGCGCAGTATCTTCGTGCTGCCGCCCTCCAAAGAGGAACTGGATCGCCGGCTGCGGGGCCGCGGACAGGACAGCGACGAAATCATCGCCGGGCGCATGGCGCAGGCGGTGGCCGAGATGTCCCATTATGCCGAATATGATTACCTGATCGTAAATGATGAATTTAATACGGCGCTGATGGATTTGAAAACCATCATCCGTGCCGAACGTCTGCGTCTGAACCGCCAAAAACTGCGGCATGACGCTTTAATCACCAAACTGTTGGCGGACTGAGACAACTTTCAGTATGATGCCCAGTCATTTCTTCATCTGTGGAGTAGCTCGCATATGGCACGCGTAACTGTACAAGACGCCGTCGAAAAAATTGGTAACCGTTTTGACCTGGTGCTGGTCGCTGCTCGTCGAGCTCGGCAACTTCAGGTCGGCGGCAAAGACCCTCTGGTTGCTGAAGAAAACGATAAGTTCACCGTTATCGCCCTGCGTGAAATCGAAGAAGGCCTGATTACCAATCAGATCCTCGACCTGCGGGATCGTCAGGAACAGCAGGAGCAGGAAGCCGCGGAAATCCAGGCGGTAACCGCGATTGCTGAAGGCCGTCGCTAACCTCAAACAACGGTTCGCAATTGTATCTGTTTGAAAGTCTGAATCTATTGATTCAACGTTACCTGCCAGAGGATCAAATCAAACTCCTCCGGCAGGCGTATCTTGTCGCCCGTGATGCTCACGAGGGGCAGACACGCTCCAGCGGTGAGCCCTACATTACCCACCCTGTGGCCGTGGCATGCATCCTGGCGGAAATGCGCCTCGATTATGAAACGCTGATGGCGGCGTTGCTGCATGATGTCATCGAGGATACCCCCGCCACCTACCAGGACATGGAACAACTGTTCGGTAAAAGCGTGGCGGAGCTGGTGGAAGGGGTATCCAAGCTCGACAAGCTGAAGTTCCGCGACAAGAAAGAAGCCCAGGCGGAAAACTTTCGCAAGATGATCATGGCGATGGTGCAGGATATCCGGGTGGTGCTGATCAAGCTGGCGGACAGAACGCATAACATGCGCACCCTGGGTGCGCTGCGCCCCGACAAACGCCGGCGCATCGCCCGTGAAACGCTGGAAATATACAGCCCCCTGGCCCATCGCCTCGGCATCCACCATCTCAAGACGGAACTTGAGGAGCTGGGCTTCGAAGCGCTGTATCCGAACCGCTACCGGGTCATCAAAGAAGTGGTCAAGGCCGCGCGCGGCAACCGCAAAGAGATGATCCAGAAGATACTCGCCGAAATCGAAGGGCGACTGACCGAAGCCGGCATCCCCTGCCGGGTCAGCGGACGGGAAAAGCATCTTTATTCCATTTATTGCAAAATGCACCTTAAAGAGCAGCGTTTCCATTCCATTATGGATATCTATGCCTTTCGGGTGATCGTCGGCGAAGTGGACACCTGTTATCGCGTATTGGGACAGATGCACAGCCTGTATAAACCGCGCCCCGGGCGGGTGAAGGATTATATCGCCATTCCCAAGGCCAACGGCTACCAGTCCCTGCACACCTCCATGATCGGTCCCCATGGCGTTCCGGTCGAGGTGCAAATCCGCACCGAAGACATGGATCAAATGGCGGAAATGGGGGTGGCGGCGCACTGGGCTTATAAAGAACAGGGCGAAACCGGCACCACGGCCCAAATCCGCGCCCAGCGCTGGATGCAAAGCCTGCTGGAGCTGCAGCAGAGCGCCGGCAGCTCGTTTGAATTTATCGAAAGCGTCAAATCCGATTTGTTCCCGGATGAAATCTATGTGTTCACGCCGGAAGGCCGCATCGTCGAGCTGCCGGCGGGCGCCACCCCGGTGGATTTCGCTTATGCGGTGCATACCGATATCGGCCATGCCTGCGTTGGCGCCCGAGTGGATCGACAGCCGTATCCCCTGTCGCAGGCCTTGACCAGCGGACAGGCGGTGGAAATCATCACCGCTCCCGGCGCCCGTCCCAATGCGGCGTGGCTGAACTTTGTGGTCAGTTCCAAGGCACGGGCCAAGATACGCCAGATGCTGAAGAACCTTAAGCGCGACGATTCCGTCAGCCTGGGCCGCAGACTATTGAATCACGCCCTGGGGGGCAGCCGGAAACTGGCCGAGGTGGCGCCGGAAAACCTTCAGCGCGAGCTGGACCGGATGAAACTGGCGTCCCTTGATGACCTGCTGGCGGAAATCGGCCTGGGCAACGCCATGAGCGTGGTTATTGCCCGCAATCTGCAGGGCGATCAGTCCAATATGGCGCAGCCCGGTCCGAAGACGCTGCCCATCAAAGGCGCCGACGGCGTATTGATCACCTTCGCCAAATGCTGCCGCCCCATCCCCGGAGATCCGATTATCGCCCACGTCAGCCCCGGCAAAGGCCTGGTGGTACACCATGAATCCTGCCGCAATATCCGCGGTATCCAGAAAGACGCGGAAAAATTCATGGCGGTGGAATGGCAGTTGGATACCGAGCAGGAATTTATTGCCGAAATCAAAGTGGACATGTTTAATCATCAGGGAGTACTGGCCAATCTGACCGCGGCCATTAACGCCGCCGATTCCAATATCCAGAGCCTGAACACCGAAGAAAAAGACGGCCGGGTCTATAGCGCGTTTATCCGTCTTACCACCCGCGACCGTGTCCATCTGGCCAACATCATGCGCAAAATACGCGTAATGCCGGATGTGATCAAGGTGACGCGCAACCGGAATTAACCCCCTCCGGGGTTAATCTGCCACGGAGAGCTGAAATGATGGAAGGCCGTCTGCTGAACGCCATACCGTTGAATACGCTTTCAGGGGTCGGTCCCGCACAGGCGGCCAAGCTCGCCCGGCTCGGGCTGGAAAATCTCCAGGATTTATTGCTGCATCTGCCTTTGCGCTACGAAGACCGCACCCGGTTATACGCCATCGGCGACGTCCTGCCCGGCATGTTTGTAACGGTGCAGGGGGAAGTGCTCGGGTCCGACATCAGCTTCGGCCGGCGGCGCATGCTGACCTGCCGGGTCCGCGACGACAGCGGCCTTATCACCCTGCGCTTTTTCAACTTCAACGCCTCGATGAAAAACAGCCTGGCCGCCGGTCGCCGGATTACCGCCTATGGCGAAATCCGGCGCGGACAGCTGGGGGCCGAAATCATCCATCCGGAATACCATATCCTCGGCGATCACAGCGAGGTCGAACTGGCCCCGGCCCTGACGCCGGTGTATCCCACCACCGAAGGCGTCCGCCAGGCCTCACTGCGCAATCTGACGGATCAGGCGCTGCTTTTGCTCGATACCTATCCCATTGCCGAACTGCTGCCGCCGGAGCTGAGCCGGGGACTTATCGGCTTGCCCGAGGCGCTGCGCACGTTGCATCGCCCGCCGCCGGATATCTCGCTGGCGGATCTAGAGCAGGGCAAACATCCGGCCCAGCGGCGTCTGATCCTGGAAGAATTGCTGGCCCATAATCTCAGCATGCTGGCGGTACGGGCCGGGGTGCGCAAAGATCTGGCCCTGGCGTTAACCCCGGGACCGCAGTTGAAACAGCGGTTTCTCTCTTTGCTTCCCTTTACGCCCACCGGCGCGCAGCGGCGGGTGGTGGATGAAATAGAACGGGACCTGGCGCAGCCGGTGCCGATGATGCGGCTGGTGCAGGGGGATGTGGGTTCGGGAAAAACCCTGGTGGCGGCGCTGGCGGCATTGCGGGCCATCGGCGAGGGTAAGCAGGTGGCGCTGATGGCCCCCACCGAGCTGCTGGCGGAGCAGCATGCCATGACCTTCCGCGCCTGGTTCGAACCGCTGGGCATTGAGGTAGGCTGGCTGGCTGGCAAACAAAAGGGCAAGGCGCGCCAGGCCCAGCAGGACGCCATCGCGCAGGGGAGCGTGGGCATGGTGGTGGGTACCCATGCGATATTTCAGGAGCAGGTGCAATTTTCAGGGCTGGCGCTGGTTATCATTGATGAGCAGCACCGGTTTGGCGTCCATCAGCGTTTGGCGCTGTGGGAAAAGGGGCTGGCGCAGGGCTACCATCCACATCAGTTGATCATGACCGCCACTCCCATTCCCCGGACCCTGGCCATGACCGCTTATGCCGATCTGGATACCTCGGTTATCGATGAATTGCCCCCGGGGCGTACGCCGGTGACCACCGTGGCCATTCCGGATAGCCGGCGGACCGAGGTTATACAGCGGGTGCGGCAGGCTTGTTTGCAAGAGCAGCGCCAGGCTTATTGGGTCTGTACCCTGATTGATGAATCCGATTTGCTGGAGGCCCAGGCGGCGCAGGCCACTTGGGAAGACCTGCAGGCCGCCTTGCCTGAGCTGCGTATCGGTCTGGTGCACGGCCGGCTGAAGTCCAAGGAAAAGCAGGAGATTATGCGGGCGTTCAAGGCCGGGGAGATCCATTTGCTGGTGGCCACCACCGTGATAGAAGTGGGGGTGGATGTGCCTAATGCCAGCCTGATGATTATCGAGAATCCCGAACGTCTGGGCCTGGCGCAATTGCACCAGCTGCGCGGCCGGGTCGGCCGCGGCGCGGTAGCCTCCCATTGCGTGCTGTTATATAAGTCTCCCCTGAGTAAAACCGCCCAGAGGCGGTTACAGGTATTACGGGATACCAATGATGGTTTTGCCATCGCCCAGCAGGATTTGGAAATCCGCGGCCCCGGGGAACTGCTGGGTACGCGCCAAACCGGCAATGCGGAGTTCAAAGTGGCGGATTTGCTGCGCGACCAGGCGATGATCCCGGAGGTCCAGCGCCTGGCGCGCCATATTCATGAGCATCATCCCGACTCCGCCCGGCTGCTGATTGAGCGCTGGATGCCGGAGCGGGTGCGTTACACCAATGCGTAGCAGCAACTCCTGAGGCACGCTCTCCCTTTAGCATGACTCGCCTCGGCCTGCCGTAACGTTACGCGGCAGCGAACGGCGTCAGACCAGCAGATCGGCGGCCGGTCCGGCATCGCTTTCACGTCGGGCGAGGGCCTGCCCGGACGACAGGGTGGTGGCAATCCGAAATGCCACCCGCTGCGGATGGTTGACCGAGACCAAATATTCGTTCGGCCGTTTATCGCTATCGAAAATCACACCGCGGTAGGTCAGCGCCGGCGAACCGGGTTCGGCCTGCAGCAATTCCTGCTCTTCCGGGGTCATGATGCCTACGCGGATGGTGCCTTCGTCGGATACGCCGACGATGCCATAGCGCGCAGCCAATAGCTGATTGAGGGACGTGCCCTGGCGCATATCCTCCGCGCACAGGCCGGGCACCCGCTCCTGCGGCAGATAGCTGGTTTCCAGGCAGAATGGTTTGGTATCCGCCAGGCGCAGGCGTTTGATGATCAAGACCGGCGTGCCGGTCTTGATAGCCAGCAGCCGGGCGATGCGCGAGCTGGCCGCGGCCTGGTGGAAAAAAATCAGCCTGCTGCTCGGCACCGCGCCGTTCAGTTCGACTATCTTGCTGATGCCCAACTGCACCGGCTGCGTCAGCGGCCGTTCGATGGCCGTGCTGGTCAGAAACGTACCGCGATTGCCGCGACGCTCAAGCACGCCGGTCCCGATCAGCTCATCGAGGATTTTGCGCAGGGTCATGCGGCTGATGCCAAGCATGTCCGCCAGGTCGCGCTCGGAGGGAATTTGATCGCCGGGATTGAATTCCGGCGTTTCCAGCAGATGTTGCAATGCCTCGCGCGTGGCCAGATAGGCTTTGCGCGGCCGTTGGCCGGCGCGGCGTTCGGTCTGTTTATCCATGGTCTATTTTCATCCGGGCGCGTGCGGCGGAGTGATCCGGCCGATCGGTGGTAATACCGGCGCTGGATATCCGTTGGCAATCTACTGTGCCGATAGCTAACTATACCACCGTCCGCCCTCCGGCGCCAAAGGTCAGTGTCATCCCCGCCCCGGCTCGCGCGAATTATCGATATTGCGCTTGCTGGCTGTTGCCTCGGTCGCCAATATAAGTTATACCATGATGCTATGGTCTAATTTATGGTACATTTTATCGCGCCGTTCATTATCCGGACGGCCGGGGCAGGCAGTCAACTTATCCTTCGGAGCCGTTTCGATGAAAACAAGGCATTGGTTATCCCTTTCGCTTACCCTGCTGGCCTGTTCCGCGCAGGCCCAGCAGCAGGACATTCGTTTTGGCGTTGATGCCACTTTTCCACCGTTTGAATACAAAACCGCCGACGGCCGGCTGGCCGGTTTTGATATCGATTTGGGCAACGCGATTTGCAGCGCGCTTCAGGCCAAATGCCACTGGGTTGAAAATAGTTTCGACGGGCTTATTCCGGCGCTGAAGGCCAAAAAATTCGACGCCATCCTCTCGTCGCTGAGCATTACCGCCGAGCGCGGCAAAGCAATCAACTTCAGCGATAAGCTGTTTAATACTCCGGCGTTCCTGGTGGCCGCTAAAAACAGCGGACTGAAACCAACGATTGAATCTCTCAAGGGCAAACGCATCGGCGTGCAGCAGGGATCGGTCTTCGAAGCCTACGCGAAAAAATTCTGGGCGCCGGCCGGGGTGGATATCGTGCCTTACCCGAGCGCCGACGCGGTCTACGCTGATTTAGTGGTGGGGCGGCTGGATGCCACTCTGGACGATGCCACGGTGGTGACCGAATCGCTGCTGAATAAGCCCCAGGGACAGAATTTCACCCTGATACAGCCGCGCGTGAATGACGCCGAGATTTTTGGGCCGGGCACCGGCATTGGGCTGCGTAAGGAAGACACTGAGTTACAGGCCTCGCTCAACCGGGCGATCTCCAAAATCAGAAGCGACGGCACCTATAACAAACTGGCGGCCAAATATTTTAATTTTAATATTTATGGCGACTGAGCCTTGCGCGAACGGCCCGGCCGTCTGCCCCACATCCTCGCCTAGCTATTGCAGCGTTTCAAATAAAACAAGGTATTCGTTATGAATGTGCATTCCATTATTGCCGCGGCGGTGGCCGGGTCGGCAGACACCGGCGGTATACGCCAGGTTTTCCTGGTGGCCTGCGGGGGGTCGCTGGTCGACATGTATCCGGCCAAATACTTTCTTGAGGCCGAATCGACGGGACTGCATTGCGCCATGATCACCGCCAACGAATTTGTCCACGCCGCCCCCAGGCGCCTGGGCCGCAACTCGCTGGCGATCGTGTGCTCACACGGCGGCAATACGCCGGAATCCGTGGCCGCCGCCGCGCTGGCCAAACGGCGCGGGGCCACGACCGTGACGCTGACTCATAACAACGAAGCCGATTTGCGGCAGCATGCCGATCATAATATCGTCTATACCTGGGGTAACGATAGCAACGTGGCGGATAATCCGATGGCGCTCATCCTTGGGCTGTGCGTCGAGATTCTGGCCCAGACCGAAGGCTACGAGCATTATGCCGCGTTCGGCCAGGGGCTGGCGCAAATCGACGGCGTGGTGTCGCGTGCCCGCGCCAAGGTGGCCGCGCGCTGCGCGGCATTTGCCGAGCGCTATCAGCACGAGTCGCTGTTTTATATCCTTTCCAGCGGCGCGTCATATGGCCACGCTTATGGTTTCGCCATCTGTTCGCTGATGGAAATGCAGTGGCTGAATGCGGCCCCCATTCACTCCGGCGAGTATTTTCACGGACCGTTTGAGGTGACCGATCGGGAAACGCCGTTTATCCTGATGATGAACGAGGGCCGCACCCGAGCGCTTGACGAGCGGGCGCGGGTGTTCTTGCAACAGTACGCCGAAAAAGTGGAAATTATCGATGCCAATGAGCTGGGTATCGGGATCCTGCCGCCGACGGTGGTGGAATATTTCAACCCCGTCTTGTTTTACAGCGTGATGTGTGAATATCGCGCGGCGCTGGCAACCCTGCGCCAGCACCCGCTGGAGACGCGCCGTTATATGGGCCGGGTGGCATATTAATGCAGACGATTAAACCAGCGGCGCCGGGCCTAAGGTCCCGGCGGTTTGATTTTTGCCCGGCGGAGGTGTGATGAAAGTTATCGGTATCGGCGATAATGTGGTCGATCAGTATACGCATATTCGCACGCGCTACCCCGGAGGCAATGCGCTGAATTTCAGCGTATATGCCGCACGGCTGGGTTGTCCGTCGGCCTATATGGGGGTGTTTGGCGACGATGCGGCGGCGGCGCAGGTCAAGGCGGCCTTAGCGCAGCAGGGCGTGGATGCATCGCGCTGCCGTCAGGTGTCCGGAGAAAACGGCTGGGCCAGCCTGACCATCACGGACGGTGAACGAATTTTTCTTGGTTCGAACCAGGGCGGGGTCAGCCGGTTGACGTCGATGGATTTTGTGCTGGCGGAGGGCGATTATGTGCGGGATTCGGCGCTGATCCATACCGGCAGCTATGGCTATCTGGATGCGCAGTTGCCGGCGCTGAGCCGGCTGGGCGTACCGGTGTCTTATGATTTTTCGGACGATTTCCATTTGCCGGCGGCGCTGGCGCTATGCCATTGGGTGGATTACGGCTTTTTCTCCTGCGCCGGCAGTACGCTGGCGCAGAGCGAGGAGATTTTGCGGCGGGCGGTGGCCGCCGGCTGCGGTTGCGCGGTGGCGACACGGGGTGGTGAAGAAGCGGTGTCGTTCGATGGTCGGCGCTGGTATCGGCAAATGCCCCTTAAGGTGTCGCCGGTGGATACGCTGGGAGCGGGAGATGCGTTTATTACGGCGTTTTTGCTGGATTATTTGCAATTGATACCCTTTTCCTCCGGGTCAGGGGACCGCGCGGCAACGCCGGCGGCGGCCCTGGCAAGTGATTTTTCCGTGTCGGCGGAAACGCGCATGGCGGCCAGCCTGGCGCGGGCGGCGGCGTTCGCCGCGGAAATTTGTCTGGAAGAAGGGGCGTTCGGTTACGGCCAGCCGTATTAGCGTAACCGGCTGTGGGCGGGAATCGGGAATTTGCAACTGAGTTGACTTATATCAACCGGTTGGGATGCGGGTTGTAAGCAATCGATTGCTTTTAGAAACAAGTTGATTAAAATGCCTCCTTTGCCGCCCATGAAAGCCATTCAACATGACAATGCCTTCCTATGAAATCGATGACGCGCCGATTCCCGTTGTCAAAAGCGAGCTGATTTACCATCTTGACGATCGTCCGCCACTGGCGGAAACCCTGTTTGCCGCCTGTCAGCATTTACTGGCGATGTTTATCGCCGTTATCACCCCCGGGCTGCTGATCTGCCAGGCGCTGGGGCTGCCGGCGCAGGATACGCAGCATATTATCAGCATGTCGTTGTTCGCTTCCGGACTGGCTTCCATACTGCAAATCAAAACCTGGGGACCGGTGGGATCGGGGTTGTTATCCATTCAGGGTACCAGCTTCAACTTTGTCACGCCGCTTATCATGGGCGGGCTGGCCCTGAAAAACGGCGGCGCCGATGTGCCCACCATGATGGCGGCCCTGTTCGGTACCCTGATGGTGGCGTCCTGTACCGAGATTTTGCTCTCCCGCGTGCTGCATCTGGCGCGCCGCATTATCACGCCGCTGGTGTCCGGCATCGTGGTGATGATTATCGGTATTTCCCTTATCCAGGTGGGACTGACCTCTATCGGCGGCGGGTTTGCCGCCATGGGCGACCACACCTTCGGCGCGCCGAAAAATCTTCTGCTGGCGGGGATTGTGCTGGTGGTTATCATTTTACTTAACCGCCAGCGCAACCCGTATTTGCGGGTGGCTTCGCTGGTGATCGCCATGGCGGTGGGCTATGCGGCGGCCTGGTTGCTGGGCATGTTGCCGCCGTCCGGACCTGTGGCTCCCCATAAGCTTATCATGGTGCCGACCCCGCTTTATTACGGGTTGGGGTTCGATTGGAATCTGCTGGTGCCGCTGATATTGGTGTTTATGGTGACTTCCATAGAAACCATCGGCGATATCACCGCCACCTCGGATGTCTCTGAACAACCGGTACGCGGGCCGGTCTATATGCGCCGTCTGAAAGGCGGCGTGCTGGCCAACGGGCTGAATTCTTTTCTTTCCGCGGTGTTTAATACCTTTCCCAACTCCTGTTTCGGCCAGAACAACGGCGTCATCCAGCTCACCGGCGTCGCCAGCCGCTATGTGGGTTTTGTCGTGGCTTTGATGCTTATAGCCCTCGGGCTGTTTCCGGTGGTCAGCGGATTCGTCCAGCATATTCCGGAACCGGTGCTGGGGGGCGCTACCATTGTGATGTTCGGCACTATCGCCGCTTCGGGCGTCCGCATCGTCTCGCGGGAACGGCTAAACCGTCGCGCCATTATGATCATCGCCCTTTCTCTGGCGGTGGGCCTGGGGGTATCGCAGCAGCCCCTGATTCTGCAATTCGCGCCGCAATGGTTAAAAACGCTGTTGTCATCCGGTATTGCCGCCGGCGGCATTACCGCCATCATCCTGAATTTACTGTTCCCGCCGGAACACAATTAATTAACATTCCTCCTTTTATCAAGCCGCTGTCTCAATACAGCGGCTTTTTCGGAAAACACATTGCCTATTGAGAAGCGCCGCTAATTACGGCATAAACACTGTAACCTTTATGACAGCGATGGATTGAGCGATGAAATTTATTGGGAAACTCATATTATCAATACTTTTGATATTGCTATTGATAATCGTCCTGATCTACGTCTTGCTGCAAACTCCTTGGGGCGCGGGCTGGGTCAGCAAATGGGTTACCCAGCACAGCGATTTCCAACTGTCATTGGAAAAAATTGATCATTCCTGGTCCGATCCCACTGAAATTTCTTTTGTAAATATCACCTTCGGTCAAAAAGGACATCCGCCCACCCTGGTCGCCAAGCAGTTGGTGGCCGGTTTGGGCGCACGCCAACTCACCGACCCCTTCCATTTTTACCGGATCCAGATGCAGGACGGCACCCTGGATATGGATACCTCGCCGCCCCTCTCCTCGCTACAGGCGGACGTCCTGCAACTGAACGGTATGGCGGTGCGGTCTCCCCAGGGGGGCTGGCGGCTTAATGGGCAAAATGTCAACGCCGGCATCACGCCCTGGAAACCGGAAAAGGAATTTCCCCTCGGGCGTAACGCCCGCTTTCAGCTGAGCGCGCGCTCTTTGACCCTAAACGACGTGCCGGCGGAAAACGTATTGGTGCAAGGGGAAATCGATAACCATCAATTGAAGCTGGATAATCTCGGGGCCGATCTGTCCCAGGGCGAATTAACCGGCAATGCGAAGCGGGACGAGGACGGCAGCTGGCTGGTGGATAATCTGCGTCTGAGCAATGTACGGATGCAAACCGAAAAAAGCCTGAATGATTTTTTGCAGCAGATCTCCCAGGTGCCGAAAATCACCATCCATCGCTTCGATTTGATCGACGCGCGCATGGAAGGGAAGGATTGGGCCTTCAGCGACCTGGACATGACCTTGCGGAATATCACCTTCCAGGACGGCGACTGGACCACCGATGACGGTTCACTGTCCTTCAACGCCACCGACCTTATCAACGGGACGGTGCATCTGAACGATCCCATCGCCAATCTGGCCCTATCGCCCCAGGGAATAGAAATCCGCCAGTTCAGCGGACGCTGGCAAGGCGGATTGATGCGCACCTCGGGCCGGTGGCTGCGCGACGGACAGCAGTTGGAACTGGACGAGTTCATGGTGGCGGGGCTGGAATATACCCTGCCGGCAAACTGGCGTGACAGCTGGCAGCAGCCGCTGCCTTCCTGGCTGGCGCAGGTCACCGTGGATAAATTCACCGCCAATCGGAACCTGTTGATTGATATCAATCCTTCATTCCCGTTCCAAATCACCGCGCTGGACGGATACGGCAAGCAGCTGGAGCTGGCGCGCAACCATCAATGGGGCATCTGGTCCGGCAGCCTGAATCTTAACGGCAGCGATGCCACCTTCAATAAAATCGACGTACGGCGTCCGTCGCTGGCGTTAACCGCCGATCCGGACAAAATCACCGTCACCGATCTGAGCGCCTTCGCCGGTGACGGATTGCTGGAGGCCACCGCCCTGATTAACCAGCAGCCCTCACGTAACTTTTCGCTCAACCTGAACGGCAAAGCGGTTCCGATAAACGTGCTGGAGCGCTGGGGATGGCCTGCCATGCCGTTATCGGGCAACGGCAACGTTCAGCTAACCCTCACCGGCCAGCTCACCGCACAGGCGCCCCTGAGGCCGACACTGAACGGCAGGCTGCAGGCCGTCGACGCAAAAGGACAATCACTTAACCAGACCATGAGCAATGGCCAGGTGGCGGAGGATACGGCCCATTGAGCCTTTGGGAAACCGTCCCCGAAACGCCGGGGGCTAAAGTGCAATTCCCTTGGGGCAAGGGGCGTTGCATGGCAAAATGGCGATCCGCAGAAGGCGCGGAGCGCCAGAGATAATCCGCATGGGAGCCGAAGCGCTACAAATCAATCCGCATGGGAGCCGCCGCGCTCCAGCGGCCTATCATGCGCCGGCGGCAGCACCAGATAGATGCCTTTGAACACCGCGCCCAGTTTATCGTTGCCGAACAATTCCACTTCCAGTTGAACCCGCGCCTTGCGTCCGCGGGCCAGCCGGTCCAGGTCTCCGCTCAGTGAACCGAGATCCGCAATGGCGCAGGGCCGGCCGGTAACCGGCGTCGTATAGCGGATATGGGCGTCCGCCAGGATTATGGTGCCCCCCAGTTGGCGCTCGCGCAGCAATAGCCAGATCAATCCCCAGCCGGTGAGGGTGGCCAGTGAAAACAGGCTGCCGGCGAATAGCGTATGATGGGGATTCTGATTACCGGCTTCCGGCATAGTGGTCATGAATTTCTGGCCGGTGTACTGGCTTATGCGCACCCCCATTTTTTCACTCAGGGGAATATGCTCGTACCAGGCCTGCTGCAACTGGCCGCACCAATCCGGCCGGTGCAAAATATCATCCAGCGTGGCAATGGGTTTAATCATTAAAAAGTGCCGTATGGGCGTGGAGGACGGCGCCAGAATTTCACCCTGGTTGATAAAACCCAGCTTGGCGAAAAAATCCACCGCATCCTCGCGGGCGCTACAGACCACCCGCTTTACCCCTTCCTGGCGGGCGACGGATTCCAGCGTCATGGCCACCAGCGTGCCCAGGCCCTTATCCTGCACCTGCGGGTCCACCGCCAGAAAACGGATGGCCGCCTCGTTGTCGGCATTGATATACAGCCGGCCCACCGCCACGGGTTTCCCCTCTTCATCCACCACCATCTGGTGATGCGCCATGGCATCATAGGCATCTCGCTCGGAGCCCGGCGGCTGATGCAAGGGCTTACGTAACATTTCCCAACGGAACTGATAGTATTCCTTTAACTCTTCCTCGGTTTGCGGAACGCGCAAGTGATACATGACAGACTCTCTCTTTGAGTGCTTCTACCGACTCAGACTTGCAACCAGAACGTCGCCGGCCCGTCATTCACCAGCTCCACCTGCATATCCGCCCCAAAGCGGCCGGTTTGCGTCCGGATATCCGCCCGGCGGCAGCACTCGGTAAAATGGTGGTAAAGCCGTTGTGCTTCCGCCGGCAATGCGCCGCGGGAGAAGCCGGGCCGCAGCCCTTTGTCGGTATCCGCCGCCAATGTAAACTGTGACACAATAAGCACGCTGCCGCCGGACTGGCGGACATCCAGGTTCATTTTGCCTTGTGAGTCACCGAAAATACGATAAGCCAGCACCCGCTGGCAAAGTTTTGCCGCGATCTGTTCATTATCCTGCTTTTCTACTCCCAGCAGAATCAACAGCCCCGGGCCGATTTCCCCCACCGCGGTTTCGTCCACGGTAACCCGTGCACGCAAAACCCGCTGAATCAACGCAATCATCGGGAGACCGTCTCCTCTAACGCCGACTGCCGGTGTTCGGCCAGCGAGACGGTAATCTCCGCCCCCAGCAATACAATACACCAGCTCCAGTATACCCAGAGAAATAAGATTGGAATCACCGCCAACACGCCATAAATCAATTGGTAGGAGGGGAACATAGTGACATATAAACCAAAAACCTTTTTCCCCAGTTCAAAAAGCAGACCGGCCACCAGCGCGCCCGCCAGCGCATCCCTGCTCGGCACCCGTACCGTGGGCACCACGCTGTACAACAGCCAGAACGAGGCGCAGGAGAGCAATAGCGGAAAGACCCGCAGGGCGACGGTGGCAAACAGACTGGAACCGGTGGGTTGCAGCCAGGTGATGGATAAGAGATAAGAGCTGAGCGCCATGCTGGCGCCGGTTAATAACGGACCCAGGGTCAACACCATCCAGTAGACCGCAAACGAAAATATGAGAGGGCGCTTCTTTTTGCTGCGCCAAATAGTGTTAAGCACGGTATCCACGGAATAAATCAGCAGCAGCGAGGTGACAATCAGACCGCAGGTGCCCACCACCGTCATTTTGCTGGTGTTAAGCATAAACTGCTCGAGGTAACGCTGAATCACATTGCCGGTGGCGGGCATAAAATTGTTAAAGATAAAATTTTTGAGTTCTACGCTCACATCCGAAAAGACCGGAAAAGCGGCAATCAGCGCAAACACCACGGTCACCAACGGCACCAGGGAGAGCAGCGAGACATAAGCCAGATGCCCGGCCAGCACCGTCAGCCGGTCCTGATCAATACGTATGACTAATAGCTTGATGAAGGAATAACAACGGCTGAATTCCTTCAGGTTAGGACGTCTCATCGCAATTTTCCTCAATGAACGGGCCGATGCTTTTTGAGCACCGCCTTGCGCGGGGTCCAGGTTCTGTCAGGCAAAATAAGCGGGAATGACGTCAGGATCGGTAACATGCACCGTTTGCAGACCGACCGTTTTCGCGCCGGCGATATTATCAGCGTTATCGTCGAAAAAGATGGCCTTTGCAGCGGCTACCCCTTCCTGCTCCAGCACATAGCGGTAAATTGCCGGGTCCGGCTTACGCATGCCCAAATCCTGCGATAGATAGAGTTTATCCACGCTTTGCTGTATTTCGGGATACTGGCTCGGCCAATAATTACAGTGCAGGCGGTTGGTATTGGATAAAACCACCACCCGATGTCCCTGCCGCCGCAAAGCCTGGATGATATCGATAACCTCGGTGCGCACACCGGCGAAAATCGCCTGCCAGCCGGTGGTGAACTGTTCAAAGCTCAGCGCAATGCCCAACTCCCCGCAAATCCTGGCGGCAAAGGCTTCATCGGTAATATCGCCCCGCTCATGCTGCTCAAAGGCCTCGCCCATGACGAACTTCTTTTTCAGGATGGCCAGCGGGACGCCGCTCAATTTGCTCCAGACGCCCAAAACCCGGCCGAAATCGATATTGATAACGACATTGCCTAAATCAAAGATATAAAGCATGGCTCCCTCCCTTCTTTGCATGGTGTTCTCACTGTAGCGGGAAATAATCCAACTGAACAGTAATCAACAGAGATTACGCGGTCATGTCGACGGCGGAAACGGCGCCGGGCGCATCATTGGATGCGCCCGGTACGGCAATGCAGGGGGTGAATAGTGTCTGGTTATCCGTCAAGGCCGGTGACCACGGTAAATTCCCGCGTTGCCCCCGCGGGCAGCTCGATGAGCGTCCCGGCCTGGCGCGCCGCGATATGTCCCTCGGGACGGCAGGTGCCGGGCAGGATAAACGCCGCCACCTTTTGATCGCCATTATACAAAATCCAGCGGGTCGCGTAGTTGAACTGTTCGCTGGAAAACCGGGTAACGAAGCGCGGCCCTTTATCCGGCGCCTGCATAAAAAACTCCGGTTGCGGCGTGTATTGCGCCAGGTTATCGGCGAAAAACACAATTTCCGGATCGTAGAATTGCGGTTGATCCAACGCGCCGAAGGCCGAGGGATTGTCCGTCAGGGTAGCGGTATAATCCAGCCATTGCGGCGTGGGATGCACATGTCCGGGAATGGAGGTGCGCAGTGAAAACGCCCCGTCGGGGATATTCTGGCTAAAGGCCCCCCCCGGCAGATAGGCGTAGTTCATATGGCACATATACTGCAGCGGCATCGCCACGCTGGCAAGATTGGTCACCCGCATGGTAATGGTCATCAGGGTCTCGCCGGCCGCCAGCCTCACTGCCGGCGACGCCAGGTAATGATGGCCGAAACCCTTGACGTATTCATAGTCCCCCCCCAGGGCGACGCTGTCCCCGTCCAGCAGCAGATAGGCGCGGTCCAGGGGTGCGCAGGGCATTTCGCCATGCAGGGGATGAACATCCTCCGGGGACGGGCAACCGTTGCTCAGCAGGCCGGAATGGAACGCAAAGCAGCCATAGGTATCCACCACCGACTCGCCCCGTTTCGGCTCGGTAAACGGATTGGTCATTTTCAAATCATGACCCTCAAACTGCGCATCCCAAATCATTTGGCCGTAAAAAGGCAACAGGGTAATAAAACCGCGGCTGTTGCGCAGGGTCACCGCTTCAATGCCGGAACGGTATTTGAACAACGTAACGCTGAGCTCGGCGCTTTCCACCAGACAAACCGGCTGTTCGCTGAACTGGTTGCGCTGAAGATGAATGACGGCTGACATAATCGCTTCTCCTGCGGTTAAAGTTTGCTATCCATGACCGAACGGGCGGGGTCTGCCAGCAACTGATGCTGATGGTTGCGCAATTCACCCCAGAAATAGAATCCCACGTAGGCGAAGCACAGCAGCGAGACGCTGAATGCCTCTTTCATCGAACCCAAATGATCGGAAACAAAGCCCTGGATTGCCGGCACCACGGCGGCGCCGACAATGGCCATGACGATAATCGCCCCGGCCACTTCGGTATATTTGTTGTCCACGGTATCCAGCGTGCCGGCGTAAATGGTGGCCCAGCAGGGTCCGAACAAGACGCTGACAAACACCGCGGCATATACGGCGGTAAAATTCGGCACCATCACCACATAGGCCAGAGTCGCGACCCCCAGTATGGAATAGGCGATCAGGACTTTTTGCGGCATAAAACGCGTCATCAGGAAATTGGCGATAAATTTACCGGCGAAGAAACACATAAAGCTGTAAATCATGAAGTTGGAGGCGTCCCGTTCATTGGCCGCGCCCAGGTTCAGCGCCAAACGAATGGTAAACGACCATACCGCCACCTGCATCCCCACATAAAGGAACTGGGCGACTATACCCTTTTTGAAGCGAGCGTTACCGGCCAGATAACGCAGGGTTTCACCCATACCCGGCGCGGCGGTTTTTTGCCGATCTACCACAGGCTTGCAACGGGGATAGCGGGTAATGGCAAACAAGACCAGCACCACTACCAGCACCATGATCAGATACTTATAAGGTTCGAGGGTGAGTTCCAGCATATTCAGGCGGAATTGATGCCCCTGTTCCGGCGTCATAGCGGCCAATTGGCTGCTCAGGCTGTCCCCTTGCTGGAAAACCAGATATTTGCCCAGCACAATGCCCATCAGCGCGCCGACGGGATAAAAGGTCTGGCTGATATTAAGCCGCAGCGTCGCATAGTCGCGATGACCGATCATCGAACTGTAGGTATTGGCCGCAGTTTCCAGAAAGCTCAAGCCGATGGCGATGGCAAAAATCGCCGCCAGGAACATGGTGTAGGTGGCCATATGAGACGCAGGATAAAACAGCACGCAGCCGATGATATACAGCGACAGGCCCGTCATAATGGCCACTTTGTAGCTGGTTTTGCGAATGACCATCGAGGCTGGAATGGCAATCAGAAAGTAGCCGCCGTAAAACGCGCTTTGCACCAGCGCGCTGGCGAAATCGCTTAAGGCGAACACCGTTTTGAATTGGGTAATCAAGATATCGTTCAAACTGGCCGCACAGCCCCATAGAGGAAACAGGCAAGACAGCAGGATAAACTGAAACAGCGGTGTTTTATTCAGATAGCCGTCAGGCATTTGTACCGTATTGTGGTGCATGATGTTATTCCTGATGTAAGGTGGCGAGGAAATCATGGAACTGGGCGGCGTCGGCATAGGAACGCTGAGTGCCTTTGCCCCGTACGCTGAAGGCGGCATAGGCCGAGGCATATGTCATAGCCTGCTTCACGTCTTGGCTGCCGACGTAGTAATGGGCAAAACACCCTATATAGGCATCGCCCGCGCCGCTGGTATCCACGGCCTGTACCGGCACCGCATCCACCCGGTGGACGCTGTCGCCGGTCAACCACACCGAGCCGCGGTGTCCCATGGTGATAATCAGGTTTTTCAGCCCCCGGGAGAGCAGAGAGCGGCCGGCGGCAAGGATATGCTCTTCGCTGTCCACCGCCATACCGGTCAGGATTTCCAGCTCCGTTTCATTAGGCATGAAAAAATCGCACTGGCAGGCATAAGCGATATCCAGCTCCCGGCTGGCCGGCGCCGGATTAAGAATCACCGGCACATGCAGCCGCCGGGCAACGTCGATGGCGTGATACACCGTCGCCAGCGGAATCTCCAACTGCAGGATAATCAGCTTGCAGTCCTTGAGCTGCTCCGCCGCACGGTCAACATCCGCCGGCGTCAAATGGTTATTGGCCCCTTTAATGATCAAGATGCGATTATGTGAATCCCGATCAACAAAAATCGGCGCCACTCCGCTGGAAACCCCCGGCACCTTCTCAACATAGCGGGTATCGACGCCGTACCGGCGCAGGTTATTTACCGTATTGTCGGCGAACAGATCGTCGCCGACCTTACTCATCATCATCACGCCGGCGCCCAGTTTGGCTGCCGCCACCGCCTGATTAGCGCCTTTACCGCCGCAACCGATCTCAAAATCCGGGGCTTCAAGCGTTTCCCCGGTTTTCGGCATCTCGGTGATATAGGTAATCAGATCCACCATGTTGGAACCAATAACCGCTATATCCATAATCATTTGCCTCTCTAATGTTTTCATAGCATTCAATGTTACTACGCTAACATTATCAACCCATAAATGTTAATAATATGACACATATCACATCTCATGAGAAAAATTAACGGACAAATGGCTATATAACGGTGTTAGATAATGTTATTATTTTCACATTAACATCATCCCTCACGAGGACGCACTCATGAACAAAACAGAAATCGACTTTCCCCGTTATATCGATCACACCCTGCTGGCGATGGACGCCACCGAGGCGCAAATAGCCGCCTTATGCGAAGAAGCAAAGCAGTATGGCTTTTATGCCGTCTGCGTAAATTCCGGTTATGTGCCGTTCGCCGCCCGTGCGCTGCAGGGAGCCGACGTTAAAGTGTGCTCGGTGGTAGGTTTCCCTTTGGGAGCCGGCCTGACCGCCGCCAAGGCTTTTGAAGCAAAAGCGGCCATCGAAGCCGGGGCCGGGGAGATCGATATGGTGATTAACGTCGGCTGGCTGAAAAGCGGGAAAATCGACGCGGTAACCGCCGATATACAGGCAGTGCACCAGGTTTGCGCCGCCACACCATTGAAGGTTATATTGGAAACCTGCCTGTTGAGCGAAGAGCAGATCGTGCAAGTTTGCCAGATTTGCCGCGAACTTAAGGTGGCCTTTGTGAAAACGTCCACGGGTTTTAGCACCGGCGGCGCCCGGGAACAGGACGTCAGGCTGATGCGGCAGACCGTTGGGGCGGACGTAGGCGTCAAGGCATCCGGCGCCGTTCGCGATCGTCAGACCGCGCAAACCATGATACTGGCCGGCGCCACCCGTATCGGCACCAGTTCCGGGGTAAGTATTGTGACGGGCGCAGCAGCCACCGGCAAATATTGACTGTTCACACCGGCGAACATTGGAACAATTGACGCAGGGTACACTATGGAAACGCGGCGCGAAGAAAGGATTAACAGGCTGATACAGGCTTTAAAGCGGGAAGACAAAATCCATCTGAAGGATGCCGCCGTCCTGCTGGGCGTATCAGAAATGACCATCCGCCGCGATCTCAGCGCCGAGCCGGCGCAGGTGGTTCTGCTGGGGGGATATGTCGTCAACGATCCGAAAAACAGCTCAGTCACCCACTACTTTGTGTCGGATCAAAAGCCAAGCACGTTAAAGAAAAAGCATTACCGGCCGTATGGCGGCCCAAATGATTGAAAAAGACGACACGGTTTTTTTTGATTGCGGAACCACCACGCCGTTCATTATCGACGCTATCAACCAAGACCTGGCATTCACCGGCATTTGCTACTCGCTGAATACATTCCTGGCATTGCAGGACCTGCCCAACTGCAAAGTCATACTGTGCGGCGGTGAATTCCATCCGGCCAACTGCATATTCACTCCACTGACCCAATATTCCATTCTGGATAACATCTGTCCCGACAAGGCGTTTATTTCCGCCGCCGGGATAGATATTCACTACGGTGCGACCTGCTTCAATTTTGATGAGCTCACCATGAAGCACCGCGCTTTATCCCTGTCGCAGCAAGGAATTCTGGTGGCCGATCACAGCAAGTTCGACAATATCAAACCCGCCTGCATCGGCACCCTAACCCTCTTCGACACCCTTATCACCGATCAGTCCCCCCCGCGCAAATTCCACGACTACTGCCAGCAGCATAATATCGCCTTGATCTATCAGCCAGACTGACGAACCCGCCAACTCCAAAGCTGAACCGAGCGTGTTAAAGGGAGACCGCGCCGATTTTCGGCAAAAAAATACCGGTCCATCTGCATGGACCGGCATCTTGTCTTCTCGTGCCTAAGATCAGACTTCTTTGCTGGAACGATTGGCGCGCTTACGATCGTTTTCAGTCAGATAACGTTTACGCAACCGGATGGAATGGGGAGTCACTTCCACCAGCTCATCATCATCAATAAATTCCAGCGCTTGTTCCAACGACAGCTTAATCGCCGTCACCAGCGTAGTGGCTTCATCGGTACCTGAGGCGCGCATGTTGGTTAATTTCTTGCCGGTCAGGCAGTTGACGGTCAAATCATTAGAACGGGTATGAATACCGATAATCTGGCCTTCATACACTTCCGCGCCGTGGCCCAGGAACAAGCGGCCGCGATCCTGCAGGCTGTACAGGGCGTAAGCAACCGCTTTACCCTGGCCGTTGGAAATCATCACGCCGTTCTGCCGCTGGCCGATTTCACCCGGACGCACATCGTCATAATGACTGAACGACGAATACAGCAGGCCGGTGCCGGAAGTCATGGTCAGGAACTCGGTACGAAAGCCAATCAGGCCACGGCTGGGGATAATATAATCAAGACGGATACGGCCTTTGCCGTCCGGCAGCATATCGCGCATCTCGCCTTTGCGCATGCCCATCGCTTCCATCACCGGACCCTGGTTCTGCTCTTCGATATCAAGCGTAACCTGTTCGAACGGCTCCTGTTTTTTACCGTCAACGGTACGGTAGATAACCTTCGGACGGGAAACGCCGATTTCAAAACCTTCACGGCGCATATTCTCGATAAGCACCGACAAATGCAGTTCGCCGCGGCCCGACACCAGGAAGGTATCCGGGTCTTCGGTTTCTTCCACCCGCAGCGCCACATTATGCACCAGCTCTTTGTTCAGGCGCTCCAGGATCTGGCGGGACGTCACGTATTTGCCTTCTTTGCCGCAGAACGGCGAGGTGTTAACCCCAAAGGACATAGAGACGGTAGGCTCGTCCACGGTCAGCGGCGGCAGCGCTTCAACTTGGGCCGGATCGCAGATGGTATCGGAGATATTCAGTTCACCCAGACCGGTCAGGGCAATAATGTCACCGGCTTCAGCCAGTTTGGACTCGATGCGCTGCAGGCCCATATGCCCGAGCACCTGACCCACTTTGCCATTGCGGCGCTTGCCTTCGTGGTCAATGATGGTCACTGCCTGGTTCGGTCTGACCGAACCGCGTTTGATGCGGCCGATACCGATAACGCCAACATAGCTGTTGTAGTCAAGCTGGGAGATTTGCATCTGGAACGCACCGTCGCTATCAACGTTGGGCGCTTCGACATTCTTCACGATCGACTCGAACAGCGGCGTCATATCCTCGGCCATGTTTTCATGTTCATAGCCGGCGACCCCGTTCAACGCGGAGGCATATATGATCGGAAAATCCAGTTGCTCATCGGTTGCGCCGAGGTTGACGAATAAATCGAACACCTGATCCACCACCCAATCAGGGCGTGCTCCGGGCCGGTCTACTTTGTTGATGACCACAATAGGTTTGAGACCGTAAGCAAAGGCTTTCTGGGTCACGAAACGGGTTTGCGGCATGGGTCCGTCCATGGCGTCCACCAGCAGCAGCACCGAGTCCACCATGGACATGACGCGCTCAACCTCACCGCCGAAATCGGCATGTCCGGGGGTATCAACGATATTGATACGGTACCCGTTCCAATTGATAGCGGTATTTTTCGCGAGGATGGTAATTCCCCGTTCTTTCTCCAAATCGTTGGAGTCCATCACGCGTTCGGTGGCGTCATTGCGGTCACCCAATGTTCCGGATTGTTGCAACAGCTTATCGACCAGGGTGGTTTTCCCATGGTCGACGTGCGCGATGATGGCGATGTTACGCAAATTTTCGATCACAACTTTGCCTCAGGCATTAGAAATAGCGCGTTATTGTACACGTTATAGGCGAAGGACTAAACAAGATCGCGCTGTTCTCTGCATTTGCGTCATTTTCAGCGCCCCATCATCCCTTTATCAGTGCAATGTTTCAATTATTCGCACGCATTGCACCAAAATAGTGCCCACTCAGCGCACAAATGCACTAAAATAGCACTACCCCCCCAATCTGGTGCAGCTTGGCAACCGTTAAAAGGCCGCAATTCGGCGCCTCGCGTTCATTTAGCAATGTTGGCACAGTTTTAGCTTAGTTAAGCTTAGCCTAGGTAAGTTTAAAAAATCCATACCATACGATTTCGTTCCACGACGACAATGGCACATCCGGGAGAATATAAGTATGTCCGCTGAACACGTTTTGACGATGCTAAATGAACACGAAGTCAAATTCGTCGACTTGCGTTTCACTGATACGAAAGGGAAAGAACAGCACGTCACAATACCGGCCCATCAGGTGGATGCCGATTTCTTTGAAGACGGCAAAATGTTTGACGGTTCTTCAATCGGCGGCTGGAAAGGCATCAACGAATCAGACATGGTGCTGATGCCCGATGCAAGCACCGCCATGCTTGACCCGTTCTATGAAGAAACCACACTGATCATCCGCTGCGATATCCTTGAACCGGCCACCATGCAGGGTTACGATCGCGATCCGCGTTCCATCGCCAAGCGCGCTGAAGATTTTCTGAAATCATCCGGCATCGCCGATACCGTTTTTTTCGGACCTGAACCTGAATTCTTCCTGTTCGACGATATCCGTTTCGGTTCCTCCATTTCCGGTTCCCACGTTGCCATCGACGACGTCGAAGCGGCCTGGAATTCCGACAAGGTTATTGAAGGCGGCAACAAAGGCCACCGTCCGGGCATCAAAGGCGGCTATTTCCCCGTACCGCCGGTGGATTCATCACAGGATTTGCGTTCCGCCATGTGTTTGACCCTGGAAGAAATGGGTCTGGTGGTGGAAGCCCATCACCATGAAGTGGCTACCGCGGGCCAGAACGAAATCGCCACCCGCTTTAACACCCTGGTGAAAAAAGCCGACGAAATTCAAATTTACAAGTATGTCGTGCATAACGTCGCCCACGCCTTCGGCAAAACCGCGACCTTTATGCCCAAACCGATTTTCGGCGATAACGGCTCAGGCATGCATTGCCATATGTCTTTAAGCAAAGACGGCAACAACCTGTTCTCCGGCGACAAGTACGGCGGCCTGTCCGAAACGGCGCTGTTCTACATCGGCGGCGTAATCAAACACGCAAAAGCCATCAATGCGCTGACCAACCCCACCACCAACTCATACAAACGTCTGGTCCCGGGGTATGAAGCGCCGGTGATGCTGGCCTACTCCGCCCGTAACCGTTCCGCCTCAATCCGTATTCCGGTATCGCCGAGCCCGAAAGGACGCCGTATCGAAGTGCGCTTCCCGGATCCGGCCGCCAATCCGTATCTGGCCTTCGCCGCGCTGCTGATGGCCGGACTCGACGGCATCATCAACAAGATTCATCCCGGCGATGCCATGGACAAGAATCTGTACGATCTGCCTCCGGAAGAAGCGAAGGAAATTCCGCAGGTATGCGGATCGCTGGATGAAGCCCTGGCATCCCTCAGCGCGGATCGCGAGTTTTTGACCCGCGGCGGCGTCTTCACTGACGATACCATTGATGCTTACATCGAGCTGCGTACGGAAGAAGTTGACCGCATCCGTATGACGCCGCATCCGGTGGAATTCGAGTTGTATTACAGCGTTTAATTACATTGTGTTTTTTGTTGCCGTGGAAACTTTCAGCCCATCTTCGGATGGGCTTTTTTCTCCAGCAAACCTTGCGCGTAGCCATGCGCAATATTATCTAATGGACTAAAATGCACTAGAATAGTGCGGGAGACTGCTTTATGGCTACAGGCTCATTGCCCGATGCTGGGCAGATCCTAAATTCGTTAATAAACAGCATATTGCTGCTAGATAACGATCTTGCCGTTCATTACGCCAATCCGGCGGCGCAACAGCTGCTGGCGCAAAGTTCCCGTAAGCTTTTCGGTACGCCGTTGCCTGAATTAATGGGGTATTTTTCCCTCAACGTCGAATTGATGCGCGAAAGCCTTAATGCCGGACAAGGGTTTACCGATAATGAAGTTACCCTGGTGGTGGACGGACGGGCGCATATCCTTTCCCTTACCGTGCAACGCCTGCCGGAAGATTATTTCCTGATGGAGCTGGCGCCGATGGACAATCAGCGGCGTCTGAGCCAGGAACAAATCCAGCATGCCCAGCAGGTGGCGGCGCGGGATCTGGTGCGCGGGCTGGCCCATGAAATCAAAAACCCCCTCGGCGGATTACGCGGCGCGGCGCAGCTGCTGGCAAAGGCGCTCCCCGATCCCTCCTTGCTGGAATATACCAAGGTTATCATCGAGCAGGCGGATCGCCTGCGCAACCTGGTGGATCGACTGCTGGGACCGCAGCAGCCCGGCATGCACGTGACGCAAAGCATCCATCAGGTGGCGGAACGGGTGTTTCAACTGGTCTCGCTGGAAAAACCGGACAATGTGACCTTGTTGCGGGATTACGATCCCAGTCTGCCCGAATTAGCCCACGATCCCGACCAAATGGAGCAGGTATTGCTGAATATCACCCGTAATTCGCTCCAGGCTTTGGGCGAAGACGGCGGAACGATAACCATCCGGACCCGGACGGCTTTCCAGCTTACGCTGCACGGCGTGCGCTATCGATTGGTAGCCCGTATCGATATTGAAGATGACGGCCCCGGCGTTCCCGCACAATTGCAGGATACGCTTTTTTACCCGATGGTCAGCGGCCGCGAAGGAGGAACAGGCCTGGGGTTATCTATCGCCCGCAGTCTTGTCGATCAGAATTCGGGGAAAATTGAATTTAACAGTTGGCCGGGCCATACCGAATTTTCGGTTTACCTGCCTATTCGCCAGTGAGGTCACTATGCAACGAGGGATAGTCTGGATCGTCGACGACGATAGCTCCATCCGCTGGGTGCTTGAACGCGCCCTCACTGGAGCCGGGTTAACCTGCGCCACCTTTGAAGGCGGTAGCGAAGTGCTGGATGCGCTATCAACCCAAACCCCGGACGTGTTGTTATCGGATATCAGGATGCCCGGTATGGACGGTCTGGCGTTACTGAAACAAATCAAGCAGCGTCATCCCATGCTGCCGGTCATTATCATGACCGCCCATTCCGATCTGGATGCCGCGGTCAGTGCTTACCAGCAGGGCGCGTTCGATTACCTGCCTAAGCCTTTTGATATCGACGAAGCCGTCGCCCTGGTGGAGCGCGCGGTCAGCCATTATCTCGAACAGCAGCAGCCGGCGCGCGTCCAGCCCGCCAACGGCCCCACCACCGATATTATCGGTGAAGCGCCGGCCATGCAGGACGTTTTCCGCATTATCGGCCGCCTGTCCCGCTCCTCCATCAGCGTGCTGATCAACGGCGAGTCCGGTACCGGTAAAGAGCTGGTGGCCCATGCCCTGCATCGCCACAGTCCGCGCGCCAAATCCTCGTTTATCGCGTTGAATATGGCGGCCATTCCGAAGGATTTGATTGAATCGGAACTGTTCGGCCATGAGAAAGGCGCGTTTACCGGCGCCAATCAGGTCCGCCAGGGTCGGTTTGAACAGGCGGACGGCGGCACCCTGTTTCTGGATGAAATCGGCGATATGCCGCTGGATGTGCAAACCCGCTTGCTGCGGGTGCTGGCGGACGGTCAATTCTATCGGGTGGGGGGCTACGCGCCGGTCAAGGTGGATGTCAGGATCATAGCCGCCACCCATCAGAATCTTGAATTACGCGTCCAGGAAGGCAAGTTCCGCGAGGACCTGTTCCACCGGCTCAACGTAATCAGGGTGCACCTGCCGCCGCTGCGCGAGCGCCGGGAGGATATCCCGAAACTGGCGCGCTATTTCCTGCAGGTGGCGGCGAAAGAGCTGGGCGTGGAACCTAAAATCCTGCACCCGGAAACCGAAACCGCGCTGACCCGTCTGTCCTGGCAGGGCAATGTTCGTCAATTGGAAAACACCTGTCGCTGGCTCACGGTAATGGCCGCCGGCCAGGAAGTCTTGATCCAGGATTTGCCTCCGGAGCTGTTTGAAAGCACCACGCCGGACGCTTCGGTACAATCCCTGCCCGACAGCTGGGCCACACTGCTGGCGCAATGGGCTGACCGCGCGCTGCGTTCCGGTCATCAAAACCTGCTGTCGGAAGCGCAGCCTGAGATGGAAAGGACGCTGTTGACCACGGCGTTGCGACATACCCAGGGACATAAACAGGAAGCGGCGCGATTGCTGGGCTGGGGAAGAAATACCCTGACGCGTAAACTGAAAGAACTGGGCATGGAATAACCCCGGCCGCCGGCGCTGTTGATCAGGCTTGTTGATGATTAAAAAAGCGACGGCGCCAGCAAAAATGCGGTTATTTTACTCTTTACATCCCGGGCTGACACAGTATGATCTTGTCGCTGACCCGGGAGGAAGACCATGTTGAATTCGTTGATCGCTTTGGTGACACACGGCGCGGATATGACGGCCGCCGCCGGCCATGCACCTCAGACGGCGCTGGCTGCGATACTCTGCGCTGCGCTGATCAATTTTTTTAGCTAACCGGCCGTCTTAGTCTTACCGGCCAAATTGCGAATCCATTCTTGAAATCCACCGTCAGGTGGATTTCAAGCTTAGTGTCGTCATGCCCCATTACACCGGCACCGCTCGCCCCCCCTCCCCGTTCAAATCACCTGAGAAAACTGGCGCTGGCGCAGCTTGTCACGCAAATAAACGTCAAAACACATACAGATATTGCGTATCAGCAAACGCCCCTTCGGGGTCACATTGATATCCCGGTCCGTTATGTCCAGCAAGCCGTCCCGCTCAAGGGGACGAAGCTGTGCCAGATCCTCGGCGAAATAGTCGACGAAACGGATGCCGTAACGGTTTTCCAACGCGTCGAAATTGATGGAAAACTGACAAATTAGCGCTTTTATGACATCCCGGCGCACGCAATCATCGGTGGTAAGGGCCACGCCCCGCCATAAACCGTTACCCTGCCGGGAGACGCTCTCGGCATAGCTCTTCATCTCTTTCTGGTTTTGCACATAACTGTCGCCAATCATGCTGATGGCCGATACGCCCATACCCAGCAATTCGCAGTCGCCGCGGGTGGTATACCCCTGAAAATTACGATGCAGCCGGCCGGCCCGCTGCGCAACGGCCAGTTCGTCGTCCGGGCGGGCAAAGTGATCCATACCGATAAACTGATAACCCGCGTCGCACAAGGTGGCTATCGTATGCTGCAGAATATCCATCTTCTGCGCGGCGCCCGGCAAATCCTGCTGTTTGATTTTTCTTTGGGCGGCAAACAGCGCCGGCATATGCGCGTAGTTGAATACGCTCAAACGCTGCGGGTTCAATTCGATTATCCGGCCCAGGGTATGCAGAAAGCTTGACAGGGTCTGGCTCGGCAGACCATAAATCAAATCGATATTGGTGGAAAGAAAGCCGAGCTCCTTTGCCCGCTCCAGCAGGGCGAAGATCAGCCCCTCATCCTGCTCCCGGTTCACCAGCCGCTGGACCTCCTTATCAAAATCCTGCACGCCCATGCTGATACGGTTAAAACCCTCACCGTGCAGGTGATCGATCATATCCAGGGCGATTTCCCGCGGATCGATTTCAATAGAGAGCTCGGCCCCTTGGGCAAAATCAAACTGCTCGCGCAGCAGGGCCATCAACCGGGATATTTGCGCCGGCGTAAGGAACGTCGGCGTGCCGCCGCCCCAATGCATCTGCGTAACGTGGCGGTGGCGGAACAGCGGCGCGCGCTGACGGATCTCCTGTGCCAGGGTATCCAGATAACGCTCGACCCTTTCCGGCTGGCGGGTCACCATTTTATTGCAGGCGCAGAAATAACACAGCTTATGGCAGAAGGGGATATGGAGATATAACGATAGCGGACGATCCGGATAACGCTCCAGCGCGCGTTTAAACGCCGGTTCGTCGTAGCGCTCGCTGAATTCCAAGGCGGTAGGGTAGGAAGTATAACGCGGACCCGATTGGTTATATTTTTGAATCAGGGCCGAATCCCATTCTATCGTTGACACTGACATGGCTGCTTACTCCTTCCGAATTTTCCGCCGACTCCGCCTGGCGGGCATAGCCGGCCGCCGTGCGGCGGCACGGGCCGAGCGTAACCGGTCTTTACGCCGCGAGAGCCGCCATAGTTTACTCAATAACCACACCAAATAACATGTCAGCGGCACGGCAATCAGCAGAAGCAACATGCAGCAGCCTAAAAGGAGTCCTTCTCAAAACCCCGTTTCAGCAATTGCAGCATATCCTCGTTTTTGGTCTCTTCTTCTTCGTCTTCATCATCCAATTCTATACCCAGCTCAGTCATGAGCTGATCGATGCGATCCAGTTTCTCATCCACATAGGCCTGTTCTTCGGCGGACAGGATTTCGTCCTGTTCCAGCCTTATCAGCAGCGCATCCAGGCGGGTATCGTTTTCCAGGCTATCCAGTTCCGCCTGCGGAGAAAGAACCTCGGCGGGGATGATAACCTTGGGCGCCGCCGGTTTGGCCACGGCGCCGGAGGCAATCAACGGCACCGGTTTTTTACTGCCGATACGGGGATCGGCATTTGCCGACGTGGCGGAGCGTCCGCCGTTCTTGTTGCCTTCCTGGGACCGTGAACCGGCGGCCAGGCCGCGACGTTTTTCCTGACGCTGGCGGGTGCGGCCTTCAATATTCAGCTCTTCCCGTGTCTTGCGTTTGTTCCTGGCCGCGGCAGGTCTACCCCGTCCGCTTTTGGTTGTTGGTTTCATGATGTCTGCTCTTGGCTAGCGTTAATTAAGTATATACCCTTCACCTTTCGAGTTGCCGCCTTGCTGCAATTCGAAATCTATTGGGTATAGAATTGCGGCGGAATCTATCAGAAACCCAACAAATAAAAAAGGTGGCAATTATTCTGCCACCATAACATGAAGGTGCTTCGCGAGAAAAACCATCCTCCGGCGATGAACCTGACGGTCCACATCCTGTGTTTGAAGGTCGTCGCTGTGATGAAGATGTATTCTACGCTATACGAAGCAGATTGGTTAGAGTGTATTCCTTTACACGCCCATCCTGGGCCGCTTTACTTCCCTGAAAAGAGTATTGAATCGGCATAGGGCTACCAGTTTGCCCAGCCTGTGTGCAACTTTATCATCTAGATGATTTTTTGAGGCGCTCCTTGCCTTGTCATCTAATGTAACCGCGTAAAAATAACCCGCAAGACGACCGGCAGGAGCAAATAGGGCTCTAAACTGAGAGTTAATTAATTAACACTATGATTTATAATATATTAATTTTTATAAAAACGAGATTACGTTACGGACAACGAGCAAATTTCCTACACCATAAATATCCTAAAAACCTCATCTTAGTACCGAAAGGTTTAAAAGAAGCCGCAGACGCCCATCAAACACATTGATTGCTGCAAGATAGCCGCAAGATAAAACCGCATCTGACGCCATTACCCGTATAATCGACATTAAGACGGTGCTAAGTCATCCTGAGAGAGAGGAAATTTTGGCCACACTATTTAATTACCACATGACCCATTTTGTCATGAGCGCGCCGGATATCCGCCATTTGCCCACCGATGCCGGTATCGAAGTCGCCTTTGCCGGACGCTCCAATGCCGGTAAGTCCAGCGCCCTGAACACACTGACCAACCAAAAAGGTCTGGCCAGGACCAGCAAGACGCCGGGACGTACCCAGCTTATCAACCTGTTTGAAATCGAGCCCGAGCGACGCCTGGTGGATTTACCGGGTTACGGTTACGCTGAAGTCCCCGAGGAAGTGAAGCTCCATTGGCAACGCGCCCTGGGAGAGTATCTGCAAAAAAGAAACAGCCTGAAGGGTTTGGTGGTGATGATGGATATCCGCCATCCGCTGAAGGATCTTGATCAGCAGATGATCAAATGGGCGGTGAGCGTCGCCATCCCGGTGCTGATTTTACTCACCAAGGCCGATAAACTGGCTTCCGGAGCACGCAAAGCGCAGCTTAACCAGGTGCGCAAAGACGTCCTGGCATTTACCGGCGATATTCAGGTGGAAGTGTTTTCGTCGCTGAAAAAAACCGGCGTGGATAAGCTGACGGAAAAATTGGACAGCTGGTTTGGCGAAACCACGCAGGCAGAGGACATAACGCCCGACGCGCTCTGAGGAAATTGAAACGGGTAAGGGCGGCTTCGCAAACAGGGGGGCGTCAAGGCGCTCCGCCTCAGGCCGCGAGGCTTTATTGCGCCCAATAAAAAACGCCCCAGCCAATAATGACTGGGGCGGCTAATATTTAGCCAAATCCGATTACGTGAAGTAAAAGGTCTGAAAGATAGAACATCTTACCTCTGTACCCTACGACTCTAACTTTACATCAATTTTTGTCGGGGCAAAAGAATTTTTTGTTGTTAAATTTCATTTATTGCTATTGCAAGTGCGATTATAACTGTCCATATCACATATTTATGTAGCTTAATTACAAAAAAAGCTTATTGATTCGCCACTTAGTGAGCTTGATCCCAATTCTCACCCAAACCCACATCAACCCGCAGCGGCACATCCAGCGCGTAGCACCCTTCCATTAACGATTTGATATGCGCCGATGCCGATTCAGCCGCGTCCCGCTGTATTTCAAAAACCAGCTCATCGTGCACCTGCATAATCATACGCACCGGCGGATGCTCTTTTTGCAGCCAGGCATCAATGGAAATCATCGCCCGTTTGATAATATCGGCGGCGGTGCCTTGCATCGGTGCGTTTATCGCCGCCCGTTCGGCGCCTTTTTTGCGTGCGCCGTTGCGGGAGTGAATGTCCGGCAAATAAAGACGGCGTCCGTCCAGGGTGGAAACATACCCCTGCTCGTTAGCCTGCTTGCGGGTACGCTCCATATAGGCCAGGACGCCTGGATAGCGCTCGAAGTAGAGATTCATGTATTTTTGCGCTTCCGAACGGGGCACCGAAAGCTGGCGCGCCAGTCCGAAAGCGCTCATGCCGTAAATCAGGCCGAAGTTGATAGCCTTGGCGCTGCGCCGCTGTTCTTGCGTCACCTTCTCAAGAGACTGGCCGAACACTTCGGCGGCGGTAGCCCGATGGATATCCTTGCCTTCGGCGAACGCCTTGAGCAGCCCCGCATCCCGAGACAGATGGGCCATAATGCGCAACTCGATTTGCGAGTAATCCGCCGCCACGATGACCGACCCTTCAGGCGCGATAAACGCCTGCCGGATACGCCGGCCTTCGTCGTTGCGCACCGGGATATTCTGCAGGTTGGGATCGCTGGAAGAAAGCCGGCCGGTAGCGGTAATCGCCTGGTGATACGAGGTATGCACCCGTTTCGTCAGCGGGTTGATCATCAGCGGCAGCTTATCGGTATAGGTGGATTTCAATTTCGCCAAACCACGGTGTTCAAGAATCAGCTTCGGTAGCGGATAATCCAGCGCCAGCTCCGCCAATACCTCTTCACCGGTGGACGGGGCGCCGCCGGGGGTCTTTTTCAGGATGGGCAGCTTCTGCTTGTCGTAAAGGATCGCCTGCAGCTGTTTGGTGGAAGAGAGATTAAAGGGTTCTCCCGCCAGAATATGGGCCTCGTTCTCCAGCTCTCCCAGCCGCTTGGTCAATTCCACCGAATGGGCCGCCAGGATGTTTTCATCAATCAGCACGCCGGTGCGTTCGACACGTGACAGCACCGGCACCAGCGGCATCTCGATTTCTTCAAAAACTTTTTTCAGGCCTTTGTCCTGCTCGATCTGCGGCCAGAGCTTTTCATGCAGCCGCCAGGTGACATCCGCATCCTCCGCCGCATAGGGCGCCGCCTGTTCCATCGCGATTTGATTAAAGGTCAGCTGGTTTTTGCCCTTACCGGCAATATCCTCAAACCCCACCGTCGTATGCTGCAGGTAACGATCCGCCAGGCTGTCCATATCGTGACGGCCGGATACGCTGTTGAGAACATAGGATTCCAGCATGGTATCGAATGCGATGCCCGCCAGTTCGATGTCGTAACGTTTTAACACGCCGCGATCGAATTTCAGGTTTTGGCCGACTTTACGCAGCCGGGGGTCCTCAAGCAGCGGCTTAAGCCGGGCAAGTACTTCGTCAAGATTCAGTTGATCGGGCGCATCCAGATAATCATGCCCCACCGGCAAATAGGCCGCATCCCCCGGAGCGGTAGCGAATGAGAGCCCCACCAGATTGGCCGTCAGCGTATCGAGACTGTCGGTTTCAGTGTCGAAGGCAAACAAGCCGGCCTGTTTGATTTTATCCAGCCATTGCTCCAGGCTCGCCATGGTCTCAATGATGTGATAACCCGCCTGGGATAACTGTTCCGCAGGCACATCCGCGTCAGGTGCCGCGGGCGCGTTGAAGGGGGTACGCAAAGCCGCCGCCGGCGTTTTACGGCCCTGTAGCCACTTGCCGTCTTCCACATCCGCCAGCCAGCGTTTAAATTCGTATTTTTTGAACAGCTGCCGCAACTCATCCGCATCGGGCTCGCTGACCGTCAGCCGATCGAAAGGCAAATCCAGCGGCACATCGGTCTTGATGGTGGCCAATTGATAGGAGAGATAGGCCAGCTCTTTATTTTGTTCCAGCTTGGGCGCCATGGTTTTCGCCCCCCGGAACGCCAACTCCGCGACGCCGTTCAAATCGCCATAGATATTGTCCAGACTGCCCATCCCCTGCAGCAGCGCCTGGGCGGTTTTTTCACCCACGCCGGGAACGCCGGGGATATTATCCGAACTGTCCCCCATCAGGGCCAGATAATCGATAATCCGTTCCGGCGGAACGCCGAATTTCACCTTCACTTCCTCCGGCCCGAGAATGGTGTTGGACATGGTATTGATAAGCGTAATCATCGGCGTCACCAACTGCGCCATATCCTTGTCACCGGTACTGATCAGGACTTCACGTCCGGCGCGCTCGGCTTCCAGGGCCAAGGTGCCTATAACATCGTCCGCCTCGACGCCGGATATCGCCAATAACGGCAGCCCCATGGCTTTAACCATATTGTGCAGGGGTTCGATTTGGCTGCGCAGGTCGTCCGGCATCGGTGGTCTATGGGACTTATAATGTTCGAACAGCTCATCGCGGAAAGTCTTGCCTTTGGCATCAAATACCACCGCCACATGGCTGGGACGATATTGTGTCAGAAGACTGCGCAGCATGTTTAAAACGCCGTACATGGCGCCGGTGGGTTCGCCCGCGCTATTGGTCAGCGGCGGAAAGGCATGATAAGCGCGGTAAAGATAAGAGGAGCCATCCACCAAGATCAAGGGGTTGTCTGCGATATGGGCCATAGCGTAATTCGTTCTTTTTGGTCGAAAGACATAGGGTATAGCATGCCATAGCTGGCCGCCAGTGACGAACGTTAGCGTATCATAAGGCCGATAAAAATACTGAAGTTAGACCCGGATCCCCAGGATCATGCTGTGGATAACTTTGTGAGTAAAAAGATTTTTAAAGATTTATATATTCTTTGAAGAGCAATACTCTAATAAAAAAATCATATATATCATCCAGTTAGCACATTGCATTTGCTAATTGCTTATATTACATAGGTATTCCCGGTTTGTGGATATTAACTTAACCTTTCCCATGCCGTTTATTGACCGTTAAACTTAAGCCTGAAAAGAATATACATAAAATCAATTTTCGACAGGCCGATTCCGGAAATAACTTACTGATGCCAATGGCGGCAATTGTAAACCGCACCACCAACTGAAAGACGTCTATTGTCCCTCATCCAAGGTGCGGTTCACATGACCGGCACTAAAACGCAGGAGAGAATGTTATTGTTGCGTCAGCAAAAACTTCACCACATCAGCGAACTGTTTAACATAGATATCCATGGAAGAGGTATCCAGGCCGTCATTTTTAACCATGTATTTTCCATTAACAAATATGGCGGGAACCCCCCGCAATTGCAGATCGGCTGCCGCTTTTTCCTCTTGCACCACTAATGATTTGACTACAAAACTATTTAAAGCGGAATCATATTCCTCGCCGCTTACGCCCGCTTTGATAAAGACATCGCGAATATCGGCCGGTGACTGAACGGTCTGGGTTTTCTGCACGGCTTCAAACATCAGGGGGCTGACTTTATCCTCAACGCCCAGCGCCATGGCCACTGCCCAGGCCTGGGTTAATTCCTTACCCAAAGGTCCAAGAAAATCAACGTGGTACTTGGTCATTTTGGTGCCGGCCGGCAGCGCTTGCCTGACGCTGGCGGAAATATGATAGGTTTGCTCGAATTCATAGCAATGGGGGCAATAAAAAGAGAAAAATTCCAATACTTGCGGTTCGCCGGTTACTGGCTTGTCAAGCTGGACATATTGCTGCCCTTCCGTAAATTGCGCAGCGGATACACTGAATGCAACAGCCATTAGAATACCCATTAACGCAAACCAAATTTTTTTCATATAAATGTTCTCTCTAAAGTTTAATACGAAGGCATAAGCTGTAACGGCGGCTCCCGTAATACCTTTACCTGTTCCGTAAAGATCACGGTTTGCTGCTCCCAAAATCCAGCTTCCACCATCCATGGGAAACTATGGGGGAACGCAGGATCGCCCCATCGCCGGCTGATCCAGGCAAGGTAATAGATCATGCGCATTGCGCGCAACGGCTCCATCAAGGCCAATTCACGCGGATTAAAATCCATGAACTCCTGGTAGGCGTCAAGTAAAAGTGACAATTGGTACTGCTGTTCCATGCGATCGCCATTGAGCAGCATCCAGAGATCCTGAACTGCCGGGCCGTTGCGTGCATCATCCAAATCGACAAACATCGGTCCGTCGCGCCACAGAATATTGCTGGCATGCAAATCGCCGTGCAAACGCAGCGGGAGCCAGTCATCACTCCAATATATCTTCACTTCGGCAATCAAAAGATCAACCGCGCGTAAAAATGCTTCCTTTTGCTTGCCGGCGATGAGGGTGCTCTGCTCCAGCTCGCGCCTGGGTTCGTACAGATACTCTTCCAATGAGATAGTGGGGCGGAAGGAGAAACGTTTTTCACCGTTATGGCGATGAATCCGGCCGATAAAACGGCCCACCCACTCCAGCTGCTCGTCGTTATCCTGCTCGAATTGCCGGCCGCCGACGCTTGGGAAAACGGCAAAACGAAAGCCTTCATGGTTCAACAGCGTCGAGCCGTTGATGCGCATCGGCGGGACCACAGGAATCTCCGCTTCCTCCAGTCCGAGCGACAGTTCGTGCTCCTCTAGGATTTGCTCGTCAGACCAGCGTTCAGGACGATAGAATTTCACCACGTAACGTTTTCTGTCTTCATCCAGAAACTGATAAACGCGGTTTTCATAGCTATTGAGCGCGGTTAGGCCGGAATCAATACGCAAGCCGACACTTTCCAGGGCATCCATAATCAATTCCGGCATCAACGTCTTGAAATTAAATGCTGTTATGTTCATAAAACGTTTTATCTATTTTAAGCCAGTAATAGACCAGACAGGTTGCCGGCAGGAACAACCGGGAGACTCTTTTTAGCAAGCAACATCTACTCTTTGATAATGCCGCGGGCCCGAAGGATGGCGGTTTTGAAGTCTTCTTCGTAATCCTTCTGCAAGCCGGGAATCATCTCGGCCTTGTCCGCGTCCCGCATTTTCAGGTGGTAAATCAGCGTATCGTCGGTGATTTCCGCCAGGCCGCCCTGATAACCAGCTTCATCAGCCAGTTTTTGCAAAAATTGCAGCAGATTGAGATCGGATTCTTTTCTCCAAGCGGGATGAAGAAGCTCGATAAGTTCGTCAACGCGATGATATTTCATAATCCAATCCTTCTGATGGTATCGGTCATAATGTAGCAAGATCCGCCGGGGGGGATAAACATCAATGTTAAGTAACTCCGGAAACATTGTATCTTAATATGTGGGCGACCAGCATACAGCATTTGGCAAACAGCGACTCCTTCCTAAAGAGTCGACGCGGCAATGCAGCGCTGATCTCAAATCTGGCTGTGTTAAAGACGTAAACCGCTTACAGGTAAACGCAACTTTTCCAAAAGCTGGTATCTTTAGCAGTAACGGCCAAACAATAAGAAATCTCCGGGAGACAACCATCATCAGCATATCAATAACCGGTGTCATCCTGGCGGGAGGACGTTCGAGCCGCATGGGCGGTGAAGATAAAGGGCTGATATTGCTCAACCAGCGGCCTCTTTACCGGCATGTCCTCGACCATCTGGCCGGGCAGGTGTCTACAGTCATTATCAATACCAATCGCCATCTCGACCAATACCGGCAAAGCGGCCTGCAGGTAATTACCGACACGCTGCCCGATTTCCAAGGTCCGTTGGCCGGCATGCTCGCAGGCCTGAAAGCTGCCGGCACCCCATGGATAGTGTTCGTCCCCTGCGATGTACCGGTTTTCCCGGCTGATTTAGTTGCGCGTTTATGGGAAGGAAAAGGGAATGCCGATGCCGCTTTCGCCCATTCCGGTGAGCGCGATCATCCGGCTTTCGGGCTCCTTAACCGCTCGCTGATCCCCGCTTTGGAAAGTTTTCTATCCCGAGGGGAGCGTAGGGTCATGTTGTTTTTCATGCAGGTTAACGCCGCAAGGGTTGTTTTTACGGCGCGGCATCCCGCCTTTTCAAACCTGAATACGCCGCGGGATATAGCAGACTGGCGTCAGTAACCGCCCATTGAGGATAAACATCATGGAAAAATCGCATCCGCCGCTATTGGCGATTACCGCATTTAGCGGGACAGGCAAAACAACATTATTGAAACAGCTCATACCCTTGCTCAATCAGGTGGGCGTTCGAGTCGGGCTCATCAAACACACCCACCACAAGGTCGACGTGGATACCCCGGGAAAAGACAGCTATGAATTGCGCAAAGCGGGTGCTCGGCAAACCATGGTGGCCAGTGACGCCCGTTGGGCACTGATGACCGAAAATCAGGATAATGAAATGCCCGCCCTTTCATGGCTGGCGGCACAAATGGACCCGAGGTTAGTGGACCTTATCCTGGTGGAAGGCTTTAAAAATGAGCCGGTGCCCAAAATTGCCCTATTCCGCTCGGATACCGGCAAGGACTGGCGCCCGTTGATTGATGAATACGTCATTGCGGTGGCCGGGGATGTAAAAGTGGATATGACATTACCGGTGTTGGATATCAACCAGCCGGAAAGCATAGCCGCATTTATCAGCGAATGGTTGGTTGATAACCGATAGGATCTGATGCCGTTTAACTATATAACCTTACAGGTTACGAAGGTCACGCTTCGTAAGACCTTGACTCGTCCTTTTGAAAGACTCTTCACTTCAATTAAACGTTTACGTTACGCAAATAAGCAGAAATATATTTTTCTTATTTGATAGTCTTTCTACATTACCGATATACAAAATTTTTCTGTTTAAAATACCATCCAGACTTGAAAAAATAAATGTGATCCAGACATTACTATTATTATTTTTATGAATAGGTTCTTTACCCATCGTGCCTTTTTATGCTATTTATTGCCCGCTTTAAAAAATATGAGCGCAGTCAATGATATAATTTTATATTTAAATGTAATCACTTCTAATAATTAATATGGAGTATTATCGGCCAATAAACCACGAAATCACTCAATCTTATATTGTGTTTAATTATTTTATAATTGAATTAATTTTTCTTTCTGGATTGAAGGTGTTCCCATGCTTATTTTTCATTAGAGTTATATCGCTATTTATAGTTTTATACCAACACGTAGCACACAAATTTTTTAAATCAAAACACAGAAAACACTGAATCACTATGATCGCTTTCAAATGGTATGTCACTGTCATAAGTATGGCCGCCTTGCTGGTGGGCTGTTTATCTACGGAAAAGAAAAAAAAAATTGATAAAAACTCAATCCCAACGGGTTTAACACAGGATAGAAATCCATCAAATACTCATCAAAACGCATCGAATGCCCATGCCAGAAGAAAAATCACAAGAAAATAGCGGAAGATAACGAAAAGAGGTAGTTGGCACAAGCCTTCACCACAAGCAGAATGGCTATTATTCAGAAGATGTTTCTACTCGTGAATCGGAGGAAAAACAGGGTCGGCAGTCATTCATCTTCCATTGTTAGCCAAGTCGCTAAAATCTGCCTCCTTTGATTTCCTTTTGCCATTGAATAACGATGACGATAATTTAATCTTCAGCCAAATCGGAGCACGCCGCTACGATGGAAGAAATATTGTCAATTTTGGTGTCGGCCAGCGGCACTTTTCAACGGCTGGATGCTAGGTTATAATTCTTTTATGATAGGCAGATTTCAGGAAACCAACACCAACGGTTCGGCTTTGGATTAGAATTTTGGACTGAAAATTTAAAATTCTCCGCTAATAATTATTACCGGCTTTCAGGATGGAAAGCATCCAATCTTCTAAAGGGTAGTGACGAAAGGGTGGCAAATGGTTATGACCTTAACCTGGATGCATACCTGCCAAGCTACCCCAAATTGGTGGTAGGGTTAAATACGAGCATTATTTTGGTAAAAGCGTTGCCACGTTAAATCAGCATGAGCGCCAAAAATCCTTCGGCCCTGACGTTAGGTTTAACCTATAATCCCGTCCCGCTGGTAACTTTCGGGCTTGACAGATCTAAATGGAATAATGGACAAAGCGAAGTTAAAGCAAATATCATGTTCAATTATCGCTTGAATGTGCCCTTATCCAAACAATTAGATCCGCATATGGCATCTCCGAGTCGAAACCTCATGGGGAGTCGATACAATCCAGTTGAACGTAATAATAATATTACTCTTGAATACAAGGCTCAAGACAGTATCAGTTTTCAACTGCCTTCAGCATTAAAAGGCGTAGAAAATGAGAGAAGAAATGTCTCTATAGATGTTAAAGCTCAATATGGCTTAGAACGGATTGACTGGGACGATAGTGCATTAGTACCTCGCGGAGGCAAAGTTATTGCGTTGTCCAATAGTATTTATCAAATCCAAATACCTACTTTTGATGCAGATAATGCCAATCAATTCATTGTCACGGCAGTAGCCTATGACCGCCAAGGTTATGCGTCAAATCGCAGTACAATGACTATTTATAGCGAGCCTGCGCAGAAATTGCCAATTACCACTCTAAATGAAATTCTCACTGACCTGGTAAGCTCGCCACCACTCTCATCGGCGCCGTTGCCGGATGATGATTCAATGCCGCTTCCGACGCCGCCGCTAACGACCGATTATTCAATGCCGCCTCCTCCTCCGCCGCCGCCAACGGAAGCTGCTGCAGTGCCGCCGCCGCCGCCGACTCCGAATAGGGACCCAGCTCCGCTGCCCCCCCCGCCCCCGCCGCCGATAACGGACGATGATCCAATGCCGCTTCCGCCTCCGCCTCCGCCGCCGATAACGGATGATGATTCAATGCCGCTTCCGCCTCCGCCGCCGATAACGGACGATGATTCAATGCCGCTTCCGCCTCCGCCTCCGCCGCCGATACCGGACGATGATTCAATGCCGCTTCCGCCTCCGACTCCGACGCCGATAACGGACGCTGATCCAATGCCGCTTCCGACTACGACTCCGCCGCCGATAACGGACGATGATTCAATGCCGCTTCCGCCTCCGCCGCCGATAACAGACGATGATTCAATGCCGCTTCCGCCTCCGATGCCTACTCCAACGCCGGTGCCTGCTCCTACGCCAATGCCTAAATTAACGATAACAAAAGACCAGCCTGCTCAGAGTGCTGATTCCCCGGCCATTTCCTCCTCCGATACACGATCCTCAAACGTAACTGAAGATCTTGCTAGCAAAATCAAAATATTTGACCGAAGTAAGTTAAAGCCGGTTGAGGTCAAAAAATCAGACGGTGCGAGCACCGGAACAACTGGAAACCCTGCATTGGACGCGGTATTGAGGGATAGAAGGATGGTAACTGAACCATTAGATAATGACTTAGATGCGGAAAGTCCAGTATCTACTGACGAATGGGTGGATTGAAAATAAAGCGAGTCATTTTTTCATGGGCATGGAGATGAGACAATATTAAATGATCTTATGGAACTGAAAATCTCATCATTAGAATCAAACAATAAAAAGTCTTCTTTGAAAACAGAGGACTTCGTTCAACCGGCTTTGCCGGTTGTCCTACTCTACCTCTTATACGAACTGACCGAGTAGCGAACCGCCTGGTTTAGCAGGCTAGAAAAAAGCCCTCTGTTTTCTTTGAGGGCTTCATTCAATTGGATGCCTGGCAGTTGATGCCCGCCTGCGGCGGTCACCCTGCGGGCCGGCGCCTTCGGCTTCGTTCAACCGGCTTTGCCGGTTGTCCTACTCTACCTCTTATACGAACTGACCGAGTAGTGAACTGCCAGTTTGACGCATATGAAAAAGCCCTCTGTTTTCACAGAGGGCTTCGTTCAATTGGATGCCTGGCAGTTCCCTACTCTCGCATGGGGAGACCCCACACTACCATCGGCGCTACGGCGTTTCACTGCTGAGTTCGGCATGGGGTCAGGTGGGACCACCGCGCTAGTGCCGCCAGGCAAATTCGTTATCCAACCGTCATCTTTCAACGATGACCATTGGCCTTTATCCGGAACTTCGCTGAAAATTCTCTCATCGCCCTTGCGGACAACGCTCTCATCGCCCAAACACCTTAGGTGTTGTAAGGTTAAGTCTCACGGGTCATTAGTATCGGTTAGCTCAACGCATCGCTGCGCTTACACACCCGACCTATCAACGTCATCGTCTTTAACGTCCCTTCAGGTGGCCTTAAGCCACAGGGAAGACTCATCTCGAGGCAAGTTTCCCGCTTAGATGCTTTCAGCGGTTATCTCTTCCGCACGTAGCTACCGGGCAATGCCATTGGCATGACAACCCGAACACCAGTGGTGCGTCCACTCCGGTCCTCTCGTACTAGGAGCAGCCCCTCTCAATCTTCCAACGCCCACGGCAGATAGGGACCGAACTGTCTCACGACGTTCTAAACCCAGCTCGCGTACCACTTTAAATGGCGAACAGCCATACCCTTGGGACCTACTTCAGCCCCAGGATGTGATGAGCCGACATCGAGGTGCCAAACACCGCCGTCGATATGAACTCTTGGGCGGTATCAGCCTGTTATCCCCGGAGTACCTTTTATCCGTTGAGCGATGGCCCTTCCATTCAGAACCACCGGATCACTAAGACCTGCTTGCACCTGCTCGAGCCGTCACTCGCAGTCAAGCTAGCTTATGCCTTTGCACTAACCTCACGATGTCCGACCGTGATTAGCTAACCTTCGTGCTCCTCCGTTACTCTTTAGGAGGAGACCGCCCCAGTCAAACTACCCACCAGACACTGTCCTCGACCCCGATTAGGGGCCGGAGTTAGAACATCAAACATTAAAGGGTGGTATTTCAAGGTTGGCTCCATAAGGACTGGCGTCCCTACTTCACTGCCTCCCACCTATCCTACACATCAAGGCTCAATGTTCAGTGTCAAGCTATAGTAAAGGTTCACGGGGTCTTTCCGTCTTGCCGCGGGTACACTGCATCTTCACAGCGAGTTCAATTTCACTGAGTCTCGGGTGGAGACAGCCTGGCCATCATTACGCCATTCGTGCAGGTCGGAACTTACCCGACAAGGAATTTCGCTACCTTAGGACCGTTATAGTTACGGCCGCCGTTTACCGGGGCTTCGATCAAGAGCTTCTCCTTACGGATAACCCCATCAATTAACCTTCCGGCACCGGGCAGGCGTCACACCGTATACGTCCACTTTCGTGTTTGCACAGTGCTGTGTTTTTAATAAACAGTTGCAGCCAGCTGGTATCTGCGACTGGCTTCAGCTCGGGAAGCAAGTTCCTCCACCTAATGCCAGCGTGCCTTCTCCCGAAGTTACGGCACCATTTTGCCTAGTTCCTTCACCCGAGTTCTCTCAAGCGCCTCGGTATTCTCTACCTGACCACCTGTGTCGGTTTGGGGTACGATTCGATGTGACCTGGTGCTTAGAGGCTTTTCCTGGAAGCGTAGCATCAACCCCTTCGCCACCGTGGTGGCTCGTCATCACGCCTCAGTGTTATAAGAGAACGGATTTTCCTGTCCTCTCCACCTGCACGCTTGAACCGGGACAACCGTCGCCCGGCCGGTCTAGCTTTCTCCGTCCCCCCTTCGCAGTCACACCCAGTACAGGAATATTAACCTGTTTCCCATCGACTACGCCTTTCGGCCTCGCCTTAGGGGTCGACTCACCCTGCTCCGATTAACGTTGAACAGGAACCCTTGGTCTTCCGGCGAGCGGGCTTTTCACCCGCTTTATCGTTACTTATGTCAGCATTCGCACTTCTGATACCTCCAGCAACCCTCACAGGCCACCTTCTCAGGCTTACAGAACGCTCCCCTACCCAACGGGCGTATCCTTAAGTCAACTCGACGTCATGAACGCATTGACGTCGCTGCGCTCCGTCAATCGTCTTTACCGCACAATTGTCTTAAGTGATACGCCCGCTGCCGCGGCTTCGGTGCATGGTTTAGCCCGTTACATCTTCCGCGCAGGCCGACTCGACCAGTGAGCTATTACGCTTTCTTTAAATGATGGCTGCTTCTAAGCCAACATCCTGGCTGTCTATGCCTTCCCACATCGTTTCCCACTTAACCATGACTTTGGGACCTTAGCCGGCGGTCTGGGTTGTTTCCCTCTTCACGACGGACGTTAGCACCCGCCGTGTGTCTCCCGTGATAACATTCTTCGGTATTCGCAGTTTGCATCGGGTTGGTAATCCGGGGTGGACCCCTAGCCGAAACAGTGCTCTACCCCCGAAGATGAATTCACGAGGCGCTACCTAAATAGCTTTCGGGGAGAACCAGCTATCTCCCGGTTTGATTGGCCTTTCACCCCCAGCCACAAGTCATCCGCTAATTTTTCAACATTAGTCGGTTCGGTCCTCCAGTTAGTGTTACCCAACCTTCAACCTGCCCATGGCTAGATCACCGGGTTTCGGGTCTATACCCTGCAACTGTGCGCCCAGTTAAGACTCGGTTTCCCTACGGCTCCCCTATGCGGTTAACCTTGCTACAGAATATAAGTCGCTGACCCATTATACAAAAGGTACGCAGTCACCCCGATTTCTCAAGGCTCCCACTGCTTGTACGTACACGGTTTCAGGTTCTGTTTCACTCCCCTCGCCGGGGTTCTTTTCGCCTTTCCCTCACGGTACTGGTTCACTATCGGTCAGTCAGGAGTATTTAGCCTTGGAGGATGGTCCCCCCATCTTCAGACAGGATATCACGTGTCCCGCCCTACTCATCGAACCCACAACCTCTGCACCTTCGGATACGGGGCTATCACCCTCTGTCGCCGGACTTTCCAGACCGTTCTCCTGATGCAAAAGCTGATGGTGGTTCTGGGCTGTTCCCCGTTCGCTCGCCGCTACTGGGGGAATCTCGGTTGATTTCTTTTCCTCGGGGTACTGAGATGTTTCAGTTCCCCCGGTTCGCCTCATTGCGCTATGGATTCACGCAATGATAGTGCAACGAATTGCACTGGGTTTCCCCATTCGGACATCGCCGGCTAATAACGCTTCATATCAGCTTACCGACGCTTTTCGCAGATTAGCACGTCCTTCATCGCCTCTGACTGCCTAGGCATCCACCGTGTACGCTTAGTCACTTAACCTCACAACCCTAAAGTGTTTGTTCTGTCCGACCGGCTGCACGACTACATGGCCGCGTTGCTCCGGTACTCGAAATCCTCATGGACATACAGTCCACTCCGGTTTCTCCGTGCCGGGCGCCTTGCCCTGCAGTCGTTCGCTCAGCCTTGCTTCGGCGCGGCCTGTTACGGACATCGCCAGCGTTGGACAGAGGCTGTTATCGACATAACAGCATTCTAGGTTTGCTTGCTTTGAGAGACTCGCATACTGATTTTGCTCAGCATGTTTTTTTCAAATTTTCAGCTTGTTCCGGATTGTTAAAGAGCAGTATTTCGCAGCGCACTCTTTCAAATGCGCTCTGAAATTTATCAGACACGTAGGCTGTTTGGCGTCCCCTAGGGGGTTCGAACCCCTGTTACCGCCGTGAAAGGGCAGTGTCCTAGGCCACTAGACGAAGGGGACACGGAAAATGCTTGCAACGCACCGCGTTGCTTTTCCGTGTAAGGCGAAACTTTCATTAATGAAAGTAAGCGACCTCTTTCTAGTCGAACAACGCATCGCGTTGCTCTCCTATCATCGGACGATGCCTTGCACGTGCGAAGCCGGGCTTCACGTGTAAACCATACGAGCTGTTTGCTCATCACTTCTATCAGACAATCTGTGTGGACACGTCACTTGACGCGTATCTTTCGGTAAGGAGGTGATCCAACCGCAGGTTCCCCTACGGTTACCTTGTTACGACTTCACCCCAGTCATGAATCACAAAGTGGTAAGCGCCCTCCCGAAGGTTAAGCTACCTACTTCTTTTGCAACCCACTCCCATGGTGTGACGGGCGGTGTGTACAAGGCCCGGGAACGTATTCACCGTGGCATTCTGATCCACGATTACTAGCGATTCCGACTTCATGGAGTCGAGTTGCAGACTCCAATCCGGACTACGACGCACTTTGTGAGGTCCGCTGGCTCTCGCGAGTTCGCTTCTCTTTGTATGCGCCATTGTAGCACGTGTAGCCCTACTCGTAAGGGCCATGATGACTTGACGTCATCCCCACCTTCCTCCGGTTTGTCACCGGCAGTCTCCTTTGAGTTCCCACCATTACGTGCTGGCAACAAAGGATAAGGGTTGCGCTCGTTGCGGGACTTAACCCAACATTTCACAACACGAGCTGACGACAGCCATGCAGCACCTGTCTCAGAGCTCCCGAAGGCACAACTCCATCTCTGAAGTCTTCTCTGGATGTCAAGAGTAGGTAAGGTTCTTCGCGTTGCATCGAATTAAACCACATGCTCCACCGCTTGTGCGGGCCCCCGTCAATTCATTTGAGTTTTAACCTTGCGGCCGTACTCCCCAGGCGGTCGATTTAACGCGTTAGCTCCGAAAGCCACGGCTCAAGGCCACAACCTTCAAATCGACATCGTTTACAGCGTGGACTACAGGGGTATCTAATCCCGTTTGCTCCCCTGGCCTTCGTGCCTCAGTGTCAGTAACTGTCCAGAGAGCCGCCTTCGCCACTGGTCTTCCTCACGATATCTACGCATTTCACTGCTACACCGTAATTCCACTTCCTCTCCAGTACTCTAGCAAGGCAGTATCAAGTGCAGTTTCGAGGTTGAGCCTCGGGATTTCACATCTGACTTAAAGGCCGCCTACGCACCCTTTAAACCCAATAAATCCGGATAACGCTTGGATCCTCCGTATTACCGCGGCTGCTGGCACGGAGTTAGCCGGTGCTTCTTCTGCGGGTAACGTCAATGATTGAATCTATTCAACTCAACCCCTTCCTCCCCGCTGAAAGTGCTTTACAACCCGAAGGCCTTCTTCACACACGCGGCATGGCTGCATCAGGCTTGCGCCCATTGTGCAATATTCCCCACTGCTGCCTCCCGTAGGAGTCTGGACCGTGTCTCAGTTCCAGTGTGGCTGGTCATCCTCTCAGACCAGCTAGGGATCGTCGCCTAGGTGGGCCGTTACCCCACCTACTAGCTAATCCCATCTGGGTTCATCCGATGGTGTGAGGCCCTAAGGTCCCCCACTTTGGTCTTGCGACGTTATGCGGTATTAGCTACCGTTTCCAGTAGTTATCCCCCTCCATCGGGCAGATCCCCAGACATTACTCACCCGTCCGCCGCTCGCCGGCAAAGTAGCAAGCTACTTCCCGCTGCCGCTCGACTTGCATGTGTTAGGCCTGCCGCCAGCGTTCAATCTGAGCCATGATCAAACTCTTCAATTAAAAGCTTGATGCTCAAAGAATCTACTGTTTCATTCATTACTGAATTAACTGGTAAACACTCTAAGACTTGTATTGTTGTGTTTCGATACGGTCTTGTGAGTGCCCACACAGATTGTCTGATAAATTGTTAAAGAGCATGGCCGGGGAGGTCTAAATCTCACCTGGCGCGGGTTGCGTATATTACGTTTTCCCGCTGAAGAGTCAAGCTTTTATTTGCTTTAGCAAAGCGCTTTTCCCTTCCCGACCCGGCCCGTCGCAGCGGTTAATCCCGGTCAGTGGAGGCGCATTATAGGGACTTATTAACGTCTGACAAGGCTTTATCCGCAAAAAAATACTGATCGGTTTATTTTTCGACAATGAATGTAAAAAATCAGGGATCGCCGCTGCATTTAAAACATTTGTCCCGCCATCGAGACGCGCGAAAGTTTACTATGAAGTGAATTAAATCAGTACAGGACAGGCCACGATGCACTTAACAGCGCAACAGCAAGCCGCACAGCGAAACCTTTCCTATCTTCTGGCCGAGAAGCTGGGGCAGCGTATTTTGGCCGGTGAGTATGTAGCTGGGGATATATTGCCCGGAGAAATAGAGCTGGGCGATCTTTTTGGCGTCAGCCGAACCGCGGTGCGGGAAGCGGTGAAAATATTGGCCGCCAAAGGGATGCTTTTACCCAGGCCGCGTATCGGTACCCGGGTGTTGCCGCGCCATCAGTGGAATTATCTCGACCAGGAATTGCTGAGTTGGTGGGTGACCCGGGAAAACTTCGACGATGTCATGGCGCACTTTCTGATTATGCGCACCAGTCTTGAACCGCAGGCCTGCGCATTGGCCGCCATCAATGCGGCGGAAGACGAGAAGTATAAACTGGTGCTGCTTATGGAAGAGATGAGCGCGCTGCACAAGCGTTTTGACCGGGAGCGTTGGATAAGCGTCGACGCCCAATTCCATCGGCATATTTACGAAATAAGCGGAAATCCGTTTCTTTCCTCGTTTGCCAATCTGTTCAGTTCCATTTACCAGAACTATTTCCGCGCCATCGTCAGCGATGAAGTCGTTAAGTTAGGTTCCCACCAGGCGATCGTAGACGCCATATTGGCATCCGATTCTCCTGCAGCCTTGGCAGCCTGCCAGCGGTTGCTGGCGGAAAATGACTGATAAGGCCCAGACAGCAGCAGCGGTGAAATAGCGAACCGGTATGATATGGCACTAGCCTATAAGTGACACCGGACTGGGGACATCAGATTTCCACCTGGGTGCCCAGTTCAATTACCCGGTTAGGTGGAATCAGGTATTGATCAGGAGCCCTTAGCGCATTTCGGCTCAGCGCAATAAACAACTTGCCACGGATAAGCAGATACCACGGCCGTTTACCCAGAATCAGCGATTCATGGGACATAAAAAATGATGTTTCCATCATCCGGCAGGATAAGCCTTCCAGACCGCACCTGTGGAAAATTTCTTCCATATCAGGGGTCTCTTTGAAGCCGTAATTGGCCACAACCCGCCAGAAAGTCGGCGAAAGCTGTTCAATGGTGACGCGCCGGACGTTATGTACAAACGGCGCATCTTCCGTTCTGAGTGTCAACAGTACCACCCGCTCATGCAGGACCTTGTTATGTTTGAGGTTATGCAGTAACGCAAACGGAATGACATTCATGGCGCGAGACATGAACACCGCCGTACCGGACACTCTTACCGGCGGTGATTTTTCCAATGACGCAATCATGGCCTCAAGGGAATTGCCATGCTCATGCAAGCGGCGCAATAGCCGAAAACGTTCGCTTTTCCAGGTTGTCATGACGATAAACATCAGGAAGCCCAGCAGCAACGGCAGCCAGCCGCCGGAAAATATCTTGAGGACATTGGCGGAAAACATCGGGACATCCATTCCCAGCAGCACCACCAGCAAAATAATCACCAAAAAACGATTCCAATGCCAGTTTTTCACGGCGACGGTACAGGACAGAATGCTGGTGATAACCATGGTGCCGGTCACGGCAATGCCGTAAGCCGCCGCCAGATTGCTTGAGTGCTCGAAACTCAGGATCACCAGCACCACCGCCGTATAAAGCAGCCAATTGATAAAAGGAATATATATCTGGCCGGATTCCATTTCGGAGGTATGGACGATACGCATAGGGGGCAAATATCCCAAACGAACCGCCTGGCGCGTTAAGGAGAAAACTCCGGATATCACCGCCTGGGAAGCAATAACCGTGGCGAGGGTAGCCAGAATCAATAGCGGAATCAACGCCCAGTCAGGTGCCAGCAAAAAGAACGGATTTTTTATCGCAGCGGGGTGCTTCAGCAATAACGCCCCTTGGCCGAAATAATTCAATACCAGCGAAGGTAATACCGCACTGAACCATGCGAGGCGAATAGGCAGCTTGCCGAAATGTCCCATATCGGCATACAGCGCTTCTACCCCGGTAATGGCCAGCACCACTGCGCCAAGTGCAAAAAAGGATACTGCTTTATATTGGATAAAAAAATCCACCGCCCACTTGGGATTTAATGCATAGAGCACTTCAGGATTGATCCAGATTCCCCTGATGCCGAGAACAGCTAAGGTAAAAAACCACAACACCATGACCGGGGCGAATAATTTACCGATTCCGCCGGTTCCTTTTTTCTGTATGGCGAACAATAAGGTCAGAACCAAAACCGACAATGGAACGATATAGGTGTCCAGGGAGGGAGCGGCAATTTGCAGCCCTTCAATGGCCGAAAGCACTGAAATAGCCGGCGTTATTACTACCTCGCCATAGAAGAAGCTGCCGCCGATGAGGCCCATGATAACCAGAACCCAGGTTAAACGGGCAGAAGTGTTCCTGCCGGCCAGCGACATCAGCGTCAATATCCCCCCTTCGCCGGAATTATCCGCTTTCATTACGAAGGTCAGGTATTTAAACGAAACGATGAGTATCAGCAGCCAAAATATCAATGAGAGGAAGCCGAATACCGCTCCCCGCTCAACGCCGAAGCCATAATGACCGGCCAGGCATTCTCTGAGGGTATATAGAGGACTGGTACCGATATCTCCATAAACCACGCCAATTGCGGCTAAGGTGACCGCCGGCAAGGATTGCTTTATCTCTCTGCTCATAACCTCTTCGCGCTGTAGTGTATCCGTAAGCGTTTGGTGGGCTTCGTCCTGAGCTCATCAAAAAGCGCACAGTATGCATGAAACTTGAAGAATACCTAATTTAATATCATCTTTATGAGTATAAAAAACGGTCGGCCAGTCCATCGACCCGCTGATGGACATATCTTTTCTCACCTATCATTCTAAAAATGAGTGGTTTATTGTTCTGGAATCACTCTTTTTGGGTTAACGCATTCATTATGGCTCATTCATCACTTCTGGTTGAGAGAATTTATCGTCTGAGCAATGCTTTGGAAAGCGGACTTTATGAGCGGCAACATACTATCCGTCTCTGTCTGCTGGCGGCATTGTGCGGTGAAAGCGTCTTTTTACTCGGGCCGCCCGGTATCGCCAAAAGCCTTATTGCCCGGCGGATTAAACTGGCGTTCAGCCACGCCAGGGCCTTTGATTATCTCATGACCCGCTTCTCCACGCCGGAAGAGGTATTCGGTCCCCTGTCACTGCAGGCGCTAAAAGAAGATGGTCGTTATGAACGGCTGACCAAGGGATATTTGCCGGAAGCGGAAATCGTTTTTCTCGATGAAATCTGGAAAGCAGGTCCGGCTATTCTGAACACATTATTAACTGCCATTAATGAACGGCGGTTTCGTAACGGTGATAAAGAGCAAGCACTTCCGATGAGGTTGCTGATTACCGCCTCCAATGAATTACCGGATGCTGAAAGCGGCTTGGAGGCCCTTTATGATCGCATGCTGATTCGTCTGTGGCTGCATAAGGTAAAAGATAAATCCAATTTCCACGCCCTGCTGACCCATCCGGCGGAGCCGGGTGGGCAAACCATCCCTGAGTCGGTGAGAATCAGCGATGAGGAGTATCGGTCCTGGCAGTCGCAAATCGATCAGGTCAGCTTATCATCGGAATGCTTCGAATTGATTTATCAATTACGCCAGCGCCTGGACGCGCTGACGGATGCGCCCTACGTTTCCGATCGGCGCTGGAAAAAAGCGCTGCGTTTATTGCAAGCCTGCGCTTTTTTCAGCGACCGGCAAGCCATCGCACCGGTGGATATCATTCTGCTCACCGAATGTTTATGGCATGACCCCGATAGCCTAAGCCTCATAGAGCAGCAGGTGGAAGGGGTGATTCTGGAACACGGTTACCAACAGCAGGCCATGCTGTTAAAAATCCAGGAAATTATCCGGCAAAAAATAGAGCATCGGCATAGGCACAGCGCCAGTGAATCTATAACGGTGGATGCGAAAAAGGGATTGATGGCCCGTCGGCCTGTCTACTCTCTGCCGGAGGCGCTCAATGACAAAACGCTGGTGCTGGTATTACAAACTCCATTGGTTTTACAGGATATACAGGTCACCCATATCGCCGTGGAGCGGGATACTTTACAGCAATGGCTGGTGAAAGGCGGGGCGTTGAAAGCACGACTGAATAACATCGGTTTTGCCCAACCGCTGGAGGCGCGGATAAACGAGCAGCAGCAATTGGAAGTGCTGGATATCAGCCGGCGGGCCTCGTTGCTGGCGCGTGAGAGCAGGCTTTCCACTGAGGAGTTGCCCTCGGAGCTCAATGAAGCCCTGGTCGGTGTGGAACGGCAATTTAACCAGCAACGCAGTCGTTTCAGCGAACACCAATCCTGTCTGTTTATCACTAAAGACTGGGTGGCTAAAATCGAAGCCAGCTTATTGGAAGTCTCACAACAGCTTCAACTGGCCAGACAAGGCTAACCTATCATGCTGGCTTTAACCACGCTGGACATGTTTTTGTCGATTAACGACAGTGAACTGCTGGATAACTTTATCCTGACGCTGCTTGCCAGTCCGCAATTAGCGGTTTTCATGGAGAAATACCCTTCGCTTAAGAAAGCCCTTCTACATCGAACCCCGCTGATAAAGCAGCGATTGGAACAAACGGTAAAAGAGACCAGGGTGCCGCCGGAACTGGCTGCTGAGTTCCAGGCGTTTCAAGAGTGTCAGTTAATGGCGCAGAACGCCTTTAATGCGGCATTGCCGCAGATATTGGCCCGGCTGGAACGGCTGGGTTCGCCTTTTTCCTCTCAGGCCCGGACGTTGACCAGAAACGCAACCCTGAACAACACGCGGCCCGAAAGCAGCTTCCAGGTACTTTTTCTCCAGCGCTGGCGGCTAAGTCTGACCTTTCAGGCCACCACGCTGCATCAGCAGTTGCTTGAACAGGAACAGGATATATTGCTCGAGGAACTACAGCAGCACCTGGCGGCCAGCGCCGCATTGGTGCCGTTACTGGCGGAAAACGACAATTCGGCGGGAAAGTTGTGGGATATGACCGCCGGACAGTGGCAGCAGCTGGATTATCGTCAGCTGGTGCATTATGGCGAATTCTTGCGGCAACAACCCGAGCTGCAGGCCCTGGCTGATCAGTTGGGCCGCAGCCGCCATGCGAAAACCCATGCAGTAGCGGAAGCCACCCAGCAATGGGTTCGATTGATGATCCGCGAACCGGCGATACTTCCGGAGGAAGTCAATGGTATTCATCAAAGCGACGATCTGCTGCGATTGCTGCCTTCCGAGCTGGTTACCCTTGGGATAAGCGATCTTGAGTTTGAGTTTTATCGCCGTCTGCTGGAAAAACGCCTTTTGACCTATCGATTACAAGGGGATACCTGGAGGGAGCGTATCAGTCAGCGGCCGGCACGGAGCGAGCGTATGGAATCGCAGCCCCGGGGACCCTTTATCGTTTGCGTAGATACATCCGGTTCCATGGGCGGCATTAACGAGGAATATGCAAAGGCATTTTGCCTGGCATTAATGCGCATTGCCCTGACGGATGACCGCCGTTGTTATGTCACTCTTTTTTCGACCGGAATGGTGAGCTATGAGCTCACGGCGCCGTCGGGACTGGAACAGGCAATTCGTTTTCTCGGACAAAGCTTCCGGGGAGGGACCGATCTCGTCGCCTGCCTGAGCGCGCTGGCGGATAAATTGGATACTCCACCCTGGAGGGACGCGGATGCGGTGGTGATTTCCGACTTTATTGCGCAGCGGTTGCCAGATGAACTGATTACCCGCATCAGGCATCAGCAGCAGCGGCAAACGCAGCGTTTTCATGCTGTCGCCCTGTCAGCGATGGGAAAACCGGGTATTCTGAAGATATTTGATCATATCTGGCGGTTCGATACCGGTTTAAGAAGCCGGTTGATGCGTTTCTTGCGCCGCAGAAACTAAGCAATGCCTGGCGATATGCCGCGATGACGCGGACCGTTCATCGGCTATACAGAGGAAACCATGTCGGACCTATACCAGATAGATGACCTTGACCGCGCTATTTTAAAGGCATTAATGGCCAATGCCCGTACCGCTTATGCCGAACTGGCCAAGCAGCTTGCGGTCAGTGCCGGTACTATCCATGTGCGGGTGGAAAAGATGAAGCAGGCGGGCATTATCACCGGCGCCCGGGTGGATGTCAGCGCCAGGCATCTGGGCTACGACGTGTGCTGCTTTATCGGCATTATTTTAAAAAGCGCCAAGGACTATCCTTCGGCGCTCAAGAAACTCGAGGATCTGGAGGAAGTGGTGGAAGCCTATTACACCACCGGCCACTACAGTATCTTTATCAAAGTCATGTGCCGCTCCATCGATGCCCTGCAACAGGTACTTATCAACAAGATCCAGACCATTGATGAAATTCAGTCAACAGAGACGTTGATCTCGCTGCAGAACCCCATCAGCCGTACCATTGTGCCTTAAAGGTTATTTCTTATACCCCTATTATCCACAGGTAGATCCCAGGCCGTACACAGCGTACAATATCGGCTCATTTATCAGGTTGGAATAATATGGCCGATGTAACGTTAATCTCCGGCAGTACCCTGGGTAGCGCCGAATACGTGGCCGAGCATATCGCCGGTCTGTTGGAGCAGCAGGGATTCACCACCGAGATTTTGCACGGTCCCGAATGGGAAGAGCTGAGTCCGCAGGGGCTTTGGCTGATTATCACCTCCACCCATGGCGCCGGAGAGTTGCCCGACAACCTGCAGCCTTTATTTGAACAAATGGCCGCCGATCGCCCCTCGCTTTCTGGTGTGAAATATGGCGGTATAGGGAGTGGGAGCAGGGAATACGATACCCCTTGCGGCGCCATCGAAGAGGGTGATCGTCAAATGATAGCATTAGGCGCGGCACGGATCGGTGAGATATTGAAGATCGATATCACTCAGCATGAAATTCCCGAGGATCCGGCTGAAGAGTGGGCCAAAAAGTGGATCGGTTTGATTAAATCGTAAAAAATATCTTCTTTTTATGTGTATAACATAGTTTAAAACCGGCTTATAACCGGTAGTTATCCACTGTATAACCTTTGCTCGCTTATTGAGCTGTGCATAAGTAGCGATCTTGATCCCAGCTTATACCGTTCAGGATCACCACTCATTCACAGCAATCGATCGGTCTCAATAAGTTGTTTTCCATCATGAAAAATGGCTTATCCACAGAAGATCGCGATCCTAGTAGTAGAGGTAATAAAGAGATCTTTAAATAAAAGATCTTTCTTTAATTACCCGTGGATCCACGGGCTTGTATCACTTCCAAAGTTGAGTAGAATCCACATTCCCGGAAGATCCAGACGATCCTTTGCTCCCAGAAACGAGGTTTATGCAACATGTTTTATCCCGATCAGTTTGACGTCATTATCATTGGTGGCGGCCATGCCGGAACTGAAGCGGCCATGGCGTCGGCTCGTATGGGATGTAAGACCCTGTTATTGACGCATAATATCGATACCCTCGGGCAAATGTCCTGTAATCCGGCCATCGGCGGCATAGGGAAGGGCCATCTGGTGAAGGAAATTGATGCTATGGGCGGTCTTATGGGAAAAGCCATCGACCGTGCCGGCATTCAGTTCAGGATACTAAACGCCAGTAAAGGACCTGCGGTTCGAGCTACCAGGGCTCAGGCGGATCGGCTGCTTTACCGATTGGCGATCCGGACCGCTCTGGAGAACCAGCCCAACCTCATGATCTTCCAGCAGGCGGTGGAGGATCTGATCGTTGAAAACGATCGGGTGGTGGGCGCGGTGACGCAGATGGGGCTCAAATTCCGCGGACGTTCGGTGGTGTTAACCGTCGGCACCTTCCTGGACGGCAAGATCCATATCGGCATGGATCATTACAGCGGCGGCAGGGCCGGCGATCCGCCGTCCATCGCCCTGTCAAAACGCTTGCGTGAATTGCCGTTCCGGGTCAAGCGGCTGAAAACCGGCACCCCGCCCCGCATCGATGCCCGCACCATCGATTTTAGCGTCCTGGCCACGCAACAAGGCGATAACCCGCTGCCGGTCTTTTCGTTTATGGGGTCAGTGACGGACCATCCCCGCCAGGTGCCTTGTTATATTACCTATACCAATGAACGGACCCATGAGGTCATCCGTCAAAATCTCGATCGCAGCCCGATGTATACCGGCATCATCGAGGGCGTGGGTCCGCGATATTGTCCTTCCATCGAAGATAAGGTCATGCGCTTCGCCGATCGCGATTCCCACCAGATTTTCCTTGAACCGGAAGGGCTCACCAGCAACGAGGTCTATCCTAACGGCATCTCCACCAGTTTGCCCTTCGATGTGCAGATGAAAATCGTGCATTCCATGAAAGGCCTGGAAAACGCCCTGATCGTCCGCCCTGGCTATGCCATCGAGTATGATTTTTTTGATCCCCGCGATTTGAAACCGACGCTGGAAAGCAAATACATCGCCGGCCTGTTCTTTGCCGGACAGATTAACGGCACTACCGGTTATGAAGAAGCCGCTGCCCAGGGCATGCTGGCTGGTATCAACGCAGGGCGCGCCGCCAAGGATTTGGAGGGATGGTTCCCAAGGCGGGATCAAGCCTACTTGGGAGTTCTGGTGGACGATTTATGCACCCTGGGGACGAAAGAGCCTTATCGTATGTTCACTTCTCGTGCCGAATACCGTTTGCTGCTGCGTGAAGATAACGCTGATTTGCGGCTTACCGAAACCGGCAGGGAGTTGGGGCTGGTGGATGACGAGCGCTGGGCGCGCTTTAGCGAAAAACAGGAAGGTATCGAACGGGAACGCCAGCGCCTGCGCGACCTGTGGGTACACCCTCGCACCGATGAAGTGGAAAAGATCAACTCCCTGCTGAAAAGCCCGTTGACTCGCGAGGCCAGCGGCGAAGAGCTGCTGCGCCGCCCCGAAATGACCTATGACATTCTCACGTCATTACCGATGTTTTCGCCGGCGTTAGCCGATGCGCAGTCAGCGGAACAGGTGGAAATCCAGGTCAAATACCAAGGCTATATTTCACGACAGCAGGATGAAATCGACAGGCAGCTGCGTCATGAAAACACCCTGCTGCCGGTTGATTTGGATTACCTGCACGTGGCGGGCTTGTCCAACGAGGTGATTGCCAAACTCAACGATCATAAACCGGGTTCTATCGGCCAGGCGTCCCGCATCTCCGGGGTGACGCCCGCCGCAATCTCGATTTTGCTGGTCTGGCTTAAAAAGCAGGGTTTGTTGCGCCGCAGCGCCTGACATGCTGTTAGGTCAGGCGCTGCGGCACCGTTAAAGGATGTATGCATGTTAGCTAAACTGGATGCCCTGCTGGCTCAGGGGGGAATTATGCTGTCCGATCGGCAAAAACAGCAATTGCTGCTTTACGTTCAGCTGCTCGACAAATGGAACAAGGCTTATAACCTGACGTCGGTGCGCGATCCCGAACAGATGTTGATACGCCATATCATGGACAGCATCGTGGTGAATGCCCATTTACAGGGACAGCGCTTTATCGATGTGGGCACCGGGGCCGGCTTGCCGGGCGTTCCCTTGGCCATTGTCCGACCCGCGTCCCGTTTCACCCTGCTGGACAGCCTGGGCAAGCGTATCCGGTTTTTACGCCAGGTGCAGCATGAGCTGCAATTGGAGAATATTGAAACGGTGCAAAGCCGTGTTGAGGATTATATTCCGCCGGCGCCTTATGACGGTATCATTAGCCGCGCGTTCGCTTCCGTTAACGATATGCTGTCCTGGTGTGAACATTTGGCCTCGCCCGGCCAGGGCCGGTTTTATGCCCTTAAAGGAACGATCCCGGCAACCGAACTGGCGGAACTGCCCGCGGGGTTCGAGATGGAGTCAGTGATAAGACTCGATGTTCCAACGTTGGCGGAAGAGCGTCATTTGGTGATTATGGGGCGGCGCTAAAATTGTTTTTATCAATAAAAGTCGAATAGCACCGTAGGGATAATTCAGTCAATGAACAGGTAGTGAAGTAATAATATTTCAAATATTGTTCACTATTATTTAACATTTAAAGATCATCTTTGTGGGCATAAATTTAGTTTTAACTCTAATAGTCACTATAGAAAATATATGTGTCGAAAAATGTCAATGATATTCCCTTATAGGATGGGAAAAAACTCCTGGTATTTTCCTTTGACCGGATTGGCGGCCTATAAAGCCTATTTTATAATAAAAATATATAACTTAATGATATTTATCATTTTATTGGAAATGATTTGCTGAAGTCGACAAGGTGTATTGAGCTGACAGAGAGACTTCCTTCTTATAAATGTGATCATGCGCACAGTTTGATATGTAATAATTGCTCAAGCAGTATGAAGTTATGCATGGTATGATTCCTGCGCTTTATAGCGAAAAACGGGCAAAACGAACTGATTTAAATTATTGTTCACCTTTTCGCTACTTATGGATTGAATTCATAGTATCGACCCGTATAATTTGCACGTTTTTAGCTGCTTGACTCATGACGCTAAAGGCAGTTTTATACACCTTCAGTCTGACCAGAACGGGTGCGGAGAGAAGTTAAGTCATGTCCTTATCCCTCTACAGCGGGAAAGTCGCCGGAAAGTTGTTATTTATCCAGCTAATGACTTTTGTTCTGGTAAGCGCACTGTTTGCGCTGTTCAATTCGCATTGGAGCGCTTCCGCCCTGAGCGGTGGGCTGGCGGCTTGGCTGCCGAACATATTGTTTGTGCTGTTTGCCTGGCGCCATCAGGTAAATGTTCCGGCCTCGGGACGTGTTGCCTGGTCGTTTGCCATCGGAGAGGCGCTCAAGGTCGTCGTTACGATAGTCTTGCTTATCGTGGCGCTTGAGGTGTTCAGGGCTGCGTTTGTTCCATTGGGCCTGACCTATTTATCGGTGCTGATTGTGCAGATATTGGCACCGGCCGTAATTAACAACAAAGGGTAAGAGGCATCATGTCTGCATCAGGAGAAATCTCTACTCCACAGGAATACATAGGGCATCACCTGAATAACCTTCAGCTGAACCTGCGTACTTTCGAACTGGTTAATCCCCACAACGGCCCGGCAACATTCTGGACGCTGAACATTGACTCCATGTTCTTTTCCTTGCTGCTGGGCGTGATCTTTATCTGGATTTTCGGTCGTGTCGCCAAAGGCGCCACCAGCGGCGTTCCCGGTAAACTGCAAACCGCCGTTGAACTGATTATCGGGTTTGTTGATGGCAGCGTACGGGATATGTTTCACGGCAAAAGCAAGCTTATCGCTCCGTTGGCGTTAACCATTTTCGTCTGGGTTTTTCTGATGAACCTGATGGATTTGCTGCCAATCGATTTGCTGCCTTATATCGGCGAACATGTTCTCGGGTTACCGGCGTTGCGCGTTGTTCCTTCCGCCGACGTGAATATCACGATTTCTATGGCCTTGGGCGTATTCATCCTCATTTTGTTCTACAGCGTGAAGATGAAAGGCATCGGCGGTTTTATCAAAGAACTTACCATGCAGCCGTTCAACCATTGGGCCTTTATCCCCATCAACTTTATTCTCGAAGGCGTTAGCTTGCTGTCCAAACCGGTTTCATTGGGCCTTCGGTTGTTTGGCAATATGTACGCGGGTGAGTTGATTTTCATCCTGATTGCCGGTCTGTTACCGTGGTGGTCTCAATGGATTCTCAATGTGCCATGGGCCATTTTCCATATACTGATCATTACGTTACAAGCCTTTATCTTTATGGTGCTGACGATTGTCTATCTTGCGATGGCGTCTGAAGAACACTGATACTTTTTACAATAATGTTGCGTTTAATCTGAAACAAACTGGAGACTGTCATGGAAAACCTGAATCTCGATCTGCTGTACATGGCTGCCGCTGTGATGATGGGTCTGGCGGCAATCGGTGCTGCGATCGGTATCGGCATCCTGGGTGGTAAATTTTTGGAAGGTGCTGCGCGTCAGCCGGATTTGATTCCCCTGCTGCGTACACAGTTCTTTATCGTTATGGGTCTGGTTGACGCCATCCCCATGATCGCTGTAGGTCTGGGACTGTACGTGATGTTTGCTGTAGCGTAGTGTGTATCATTGCGTGATTTTAATACAACATCAATCCGTTAACTTTATAAGAGGCATTGTGCTGTGAATCTTAACGCAACAATCCTCGGCCAGGCCATCGCGTTTGTCCTGTTTGTCCTGTTCTGCATGAAATACATATGGCCGCCGCTGATGGCAGCCATCGAGAAGCGTCAAAAAGAAATTGCTGACGGTCTCGCTTCTGCGGATCTTGCCAAAAAAGAGGTGGACATAGCGCAAGCCAATGCGACCGATCAACTGAAGAAAGCGCGAGCCGAAGCCCAGGCAATCATTGAGCAAGCCAATAAACGGAAAGCTCAGATTGTGGACGAAGCGAAAGCGGAAGCAGAAGACGAACGCAATAAAATCGTGGCGCAGGCCCAGGCTGAAATCGAAGCCGAAACCAAACGCGCTCGCGAAGAGTTGCGCAAGCAAGTCGCACTGCTGGCTTTAGCGGGTGCCGAGAAAATTATCGAACGTTCCGTGGATGAAGCTGCCAACAGCGACATCGTTGATAAACTGGTCGCTGAACTGTAGGGAGGGAGGGGCTGATGTCTGAATTAGTAACTGTAGCTCGCCCCTACGCCAAAGCAGCTTTTGACTTTGCCGTCGAGCACCAAAGCGTTGAACATTGGCAGGATATGTTGTCGTTTACCGCTGAGGTAAGCCGCAACGATCAGATGGCGGAACTGTTATCCGGCGCTGTCGCTCCGGAGACGCTGTCGGATACATTTATCGCTGTCTGTGGTGACCAACTCGACCCGGCGGGCCAGAACCTGATCAAGGTCATGGCCGAAAATGGACGCTTGGCGGTCTTGCCGGATGTGCTGGAACAGTTTATTCATCTGCGCGCGGCGCAGGAATCGACTGTGGAAGTGGAAGTCATTTCCGCAAGCCAGCTAAAAGATGAGCAACTGGCGAAGATTACTGCTGCGATGGAAAAACGTCTGGCACGCAAAGTTAAGCTGAATTGCAAAATTGATAAGTCTGTCATTGCCGGCGTAATTATTCGTGCAGGCGATATGGTGATAGATGGCAGCGTTCGCGGTCGTCTCGAACGCCTGACAGACGTATTGCAGTCTTAAGGGGACTGGAGCATGCAACTGAATTCCACCGAAATCAGCGAACTGATCAAGCAGCGCATTGCTCAGTTCAATGTGGTGAGCGAAGCTCACAATGAAGGTACGATCGTTTCCGTGAGTGACGGTATTATCCGTATTCATGGTCTGGCTGAAGTGATGCAGGGCGAAATGATAGCACTGCCCGGCAATCGCTTCGCCATTGCCCTTAACCTGGAACGCGACTCTGTCGGCGCCGTGGTGATGGGGCCTTATGAAGACCTGGCCGAAGGCCTGAAGGTCAAATGCACCGGCCGTATTTTGGAAGTGCCGGTGGGTCGCGGCCTGTTGGGCCGCGTGGTGAATACCCTGGGCGCTCCCATTGACGGGAAAGGTCCGGTTGAAAATGACGGTTTCTCCGCGGTCGAGGCGATTGCCCCGGGCGTTATCGAACGTCAATCCGTCGATGAGCCGGTACAGACCGGTTATAAATCCGTCGACGCCATGATTCCTATCGGTCGCGGACAACGCGAACTGATTATCGGCGACCGTCAGACCGGTAAATCCGCCCTGGCTATCGATGCGATTATCAACCAGCGCGATTCCGGCATTAAATGCGTTTATGTCGCCATCGGCCAGAAAGCCTCCACCGTGGCTAACGTGGTGCGCAAACTGGAAGAACACGGCGCCCTGGCCAATACCATCGTTGTGGTGGCCACCGCGTCCGAATCCGCCGCTTTGCAATATCTGGCGCCGTATTCCGGCTGCGCCATGGGCGAATATTTCCGCGACCGCGGCGAAGATGCCCTGATCATCTATGATGATTTGTCCAAACAGGCCGTGGCATACCGTCAAATTTCCCTGCTGCTCCGTCGTCCGCCAGGACGTGAAGCTTATCCTGGGGATGTATTCTATCTCCATTCCCGTTTGCTGGAACGGGCATCCCGCGTAAATGCCGAGTATGTTGAAGCGTATACCAAGGGTGAAGTGAAGGGCAAAACCGGTTCGCTGACCGCATTACCGATCATCGAAACCCAGGCGGGTGACGTTTCAGCGTTTGTTCCGACCAACGTGATTTCCATCACCGACGGCCAGATCTTCCTGGAATCCAGCCTGTTCAACGCCGGTATTCGTCCTGCGGTAAACCCCGGTATTTCTGTATCTCGCGTGGGCGGTGCCGCTCAAACGAAGATCATGAAAAAACTGTCCGGCGGTATCCGTACAGCTCTGGCGCAGTACCGTGAATTGGCGGCCTTCTCCCAGTTCGCATCCGACCTGGATGAAGCTACCCGCAAACAGTTGAATCACGGTCAGAAAGTGACTGAATTGCTTAAACAGAAACAGTATGCGCCCATGTCGGTGGCTCAGCAGTCTCTGGTGCTGTTCGCGGCGGAACGCGGTTATTTGGAAGACGTTGAACTGGCGAAAGTCGGTGATTTCGAAGCCGCGCTTGTAGCCTATGTTGACCGCGAACAAGGCGATTTGATGCAACAAATCAACCAGACCGGCGCTTATAACGATGATATCGAAGGCAAGCTGAAAGGCATCCTCGATAGCTTCAAGGCAACCCAGTCCTGGTAATGCGCCGCGGTCTGCTTCGGCGGGCCGCCAAGCTATGAGGAGGAGCAGAGATGGCCAACGCAAAAGAAATACGTACCAAGATCGCCAGCGTACAGAACACGCAGAAGATCACCAAAGCGATGGAGATGGTTTCCGCTTCTAAAATGCGAAAATCTCAAGATCGCATGGCGGCCAGCCGTCCTTATGCAGAAACGATGCGTAATGTGATTGGTCACCTTGCTTTGGGAAATCTGGAATATAAACACCCCTACCTGGAAGAACGCAAGGTTAAGCGCGTCGGGTATCTGGTGGTTTCCACCGACCGTGGTCTGGCCGGCGGTCTGAACATTAACCTGTTCAAAAAAGTGCTGACGGATATGAAGGGCTGGAGCGAGAAAGGCGTTGAATCCGAACTGGCTGTTATCGGATCCAAAGGCGTCTCTTTCTTCAATGCCATCGGCAGTAAAGTTGTCGCCCAGGTCACCGGTATGGGGGATAACCCCACCTTGTCGGAACTGATCGGTCCGGTAAAAGTCATGCTGCAGGCCTATGACGAAGGCCGTCTTGATAAGCTCTATATTGTCAGCAATAAATTCATTAACACCATGTCCCAGGTTCCGCAGCTTTTGCAGGTTTTACCCCTGCCGCCCGCGGAAGACGATGAAAATCTGAAGAAAAAAACCTGGGATTATCTGTATGAACCTGATCCCAAGTCCCTTTTGGATACGCTGCTGCGTCGTTATGTGGAATCTCAGGTTTATCAGGGCGTCGTTGAAAATCTGGCCAGTGAACAGGCCGCGCGCATGGTGGCGATGAAAGCTGCAACGGACAACGGCAGCAGTCTCATTAAAGAACTGCAGCTGGTTTACAATAAGGCTCGTCAATTCAGCATCACTCAGGAAATCACCGAGATCGTTTCGGGAGCCGCCGCAGTTTAGGTTAGGGTTACGAATTACGTAGAGGATTCAAGATGGCTACTGGAAATGTTATCCAGGTTATCGGCGCCGTGGTTGACGTCGAGTTCCCGCAAGATGCCGTACCTAAGGTGTACAACGCGCTTGAAGTGGAAAACGGTGCCACCAAACTGGTGCTGGAAGTTGAACAGCAATTAGGCGGCGGCGTCGTACGTTGCATCGCCATGGGCACATCCGACGGTTTGCGCCGGGGCCTTAAAGTGACCAACCTGGAACGTTCGATTGAAGTCCCCGTGGGTAAAGCCACACTGGGACGTATCATGAATGTGCTGGGTCAGCCTGTTGATATGAAAGGCGATATCGGTGAGGAAGAACGTTGGTCAATCCATCGTCCGGCGCCGAGCTATGAAGATTTGTCGAGTTCCCAGGAATTGCTGGAAACCGGTATCAAGGTAATCGACCTGATGTGCCCGTTTGCGAAGGGCGGTAAAGTGGGTCTGTTCGGCGGCGCCGGTGTCGGTAAAACCGTTAACATGATGGAACTCATCCGTAATATTGCCATCGAGCATTCGGGTTATTCAGTGTTTGCCGGCGTGGGCGAACGTACCCGTGAAGGGAACGACTTCTACCACGAAATGACCGAATCCAACGTTATCGACAAAGTATCGTTGGTCTACGGCCAGATGAACGAGCCGCCGGGAAACCGTCTGCGCGTGGCGTTGACCGGGCTGACCATGGCGGAAAAATTCCGTGATGAAGGCCGCGACGTCCTGCTGTTTATCGATAATATCTATCGTTATACCCTGGCCGGGACGGAAGTGTCCGCACTGCTGGGCCGTATGCCGTCGGCGGTAGGTTATCAGCCGACGCTGGCGGAAGAAATGGGCGTGCTGCAAGAACGCATCACCTCCACCAAAACCGGTTCTATTACCTCCGTGCAGGCCGTTTACGTCCCGGCGGATGACTTGACCGACCCGTCTCCGGCAACGACCTTCGCCCACCTTGACGCCACCGTGGTATTGAGCCGTCAAATCGCTTCCCTGGGTATCTACCCGGCGGTTGACCCCCTCGACTCCACCAGCCGTCAGCTGGACCCGCTGGTGGTGGGACAGGAACATTACGACGTTGCCCGCGGCGTGCAATCCACTCTTCAGCGTTATCAGGAGCTGAAAGATATCATTGCCATCCTGGGTATGGACGAGCTGTCGGAAGACGACAAGCTGGTGGTATCCCGTGCTCGTAAGATCCAGCGCTTCCTGTCTCAACCGTTCTTCGTTGCCGAAGTATTTACCGGTTCGCCGGGTAAATATGTTTCCCTGAAAGACACGATTCGTGGCTTTAAAGGCATCATGGACGGGGAATATGATCACCTGCCTGAGCAGGCGTTCTATATGGTGGGTTCCATTGATGAAGCAGTGGAAAAGGCAAGAAACTGTAACGCTGTGAGAGGAGGGTGATATGGCTGCAAATACTTACCATCTGGATGTCGTCAGCGCGGAACAGAAAATGTTCTCCGGGCTGGTGGAAAAAATCCAGGTGACGGGGAGCGAAGGCGAGCTGGGTATTTATCCCGGTCATGCCCCGCTGCTCACTGCCATTAAGCCCGGTATGGTGCGTATCGTTAAAGAGCACAGCGAAGAAGAGTACATTTACCTGTCCGGTGGTGTGCTCGAGGTGCAACCCAGCATCGTTACCGTGCTTGCCGATACCGCTATTCGAGGCAAAGATCTGGATGAAGCGAGAGCGATGGAATCCAAGCGCATGGCGGAAGAGCATATCAATAATTCCCACGGCGACGTGGATTATGCTCAAGCCTCGGCTGAATTGTCGCGGGCTATGGCTAAATTGCGGGTTATTGAATTAACCAAACGGTCCATGTAATCAAGTCATCATCCATAAAAGGCCGGTCAACATGACCGGCCTTTTTTATTAAGGAGCCAGAAAATGTCCTTGATAGCGAATCTCAGTCACCTTTGCCGTCAGGTAAGGTTCTTAATTTCAGCCGCAAAATAAGTACGGCCTCCGAATCTCCCTATGGGGCCGCCATTGCTGTCAAAATAGCCTTTAATTTCCCTTCTTTTGCCCACGGATTGTTCAGCAGGCCCGGTTAAGGTTAATATTTTAGCTGGTACGGGTATTCTGCGGCCATATTGCATTTTTCTGACCAAAATATGTAGTAATCCCTGTTATGAACGGGTTTACTTTCGTCTATTGAATTTGATTCATCAGGATAGTTATGTCGAATCGAGCAATGAGCGTGGTGATACTTGCCGCGGGTAAAGGCACCCGCATGTATTCTGATCTGCCTAAGGTGTTGCACCCCCTGGCGGGAAAACCGCTGATTAGCCATGTTATCGATGCCGTTAGTACGCTAAACACCGAACATATCCATCTGGTTTACGGTCATGGCGGCGAATTATTACGGGAGAGGCTGGCGGACGGCGGTTCCCGATTGAGCTGGGTGCTGCAATCCGAGCAGCGTGGCACGGGACACGCGGTACAGCAGGCGCTGCCCTATTTGCTTGATGATGAAGATGTGCTGATCCTGTATGCCGATGTTCCGCTTATCGCTCCCGAGACCCTCAAGCGTTTGCTGGCGGCCAAACCGGACGGCGGTATCGGCCTGTTGACCGTGACGCTGGACGATCCTTCCGGCTATGGGCGCATCGTGCGTGAAAACGGGCAGGTTACCGGCATCGTGGAGCAAAAGGATGCCTCGGAAGAGCAGCGCCGGATTAACGAAATCAATACCGGCATTATGGTGGCGGCGGGGGTGGATCTGAAGCGCTGGTTAGGTTCGCTGAACAATAATAATGTGCAGGGCGAGTATTACCTCACCGACATCATCGCCATGGCCTGGCATGAAGGACGGCAAATCAATACCGTGCAGCCAGGGCGGCTGTGGGAAGTGGACGGTGTGAATAACCGCCGCCAGCTGGCGGTGCTGGAGCGGGCCTATCAGCAGCAGCTGGCGGAGGAGCTGTTGCTGGCCGGCGTCATGATTTGCGATCCGGCCCGCTTTGATCTGCGCGGTGAACTCAGGCACGGACGCGACGTGACCATTGATACCAATGTGATTATCGAAGGCCGCGTGGCGCTGGGCAATAACGTGGTCATCGGCACAGGCTGTGTCCTGAAGGATTGCGATATCGGCGATAACGTGGTCATCAGCCCCTATTCGGTAATAGATGGCGCCATATTAAGCGCCAATGCCTCCGTCGGACCGTTTGCCCGGCTGCGTCCCGGTTCGGAACTGGGAGAAGGCGCCCATGTGGGCAACTTTGTCGAAATGAAAAAAGCCCGGCTCGGCAAAGGCTCGAAAGCCGGACATTTGAGTTATCTCGGTGATGCCGAGATTGGCGCCGCGGTGAATATCGGTGCCGGCACCATCACTTGTAATTATGACGGCGCCAATAAGCATCAGACTATCATCGGCGATGACGTTTTTGTCGGTTCGGATACTCAACTGGTGGCACCGGTTACCGTAGCCAAGGGGGCGACCATCGCCGCTGGCACCACCATAACCTGCGATGTGGGTGAAAACGAGCTGGTGCTTAGCCGGGTGAAGCAAACGCATATCAGCGGCTGGCTGCGGCCGGTCAAGAAAAAAAAATAATACATACATCCTAAATAGTTCGAGTTGCAGGAAAGCCAACGCGCCTGCAACGTGAAGTATGACAGGTATAACAATACCCCGCTCTACAGGCTCGGGGAAACCGGATAACCGGAATCGGTCGGATCAACGATATCGAAACGGCTCGTCAGGGCCGTTCATTAGGAATAACACAGATGTGTGGAATAGTAGGTGCAGTAGCCCAACGTGATATTGCTGAAATACTGTTGGAGGGGTTACGCCGGCTGGAATATCGCGGCTATGATTCCGCGGGTTTGGCGGTGGTGGATAATCAGGGACAGTTGCAGCGTCTGCGCCGGGTAGGCAAGGTCAGCGCGCTGTCCCGGGCGGTGGAGGAACATCCCCTGGCCGGAGGCACCGGGATAGCCCATACACGTTGGGCCACCCACGGCGAGCCGTCGGAATCCAATGCTCACCCCCATGTCTCGGAACATATCGTGGTGGTGCATAACGGTATCATTGAAAATTTTGAATCCCTGCGCAGTGGCTTGATAGAACGGGGATACCGTTTCGCTTCCGAAACCGATACCGAAGTGATCGCCCATCTGGTCCATTGGGAACAGTCGCAGCACGGCGGTACGCTGGCGGAAGTGGTATTGCGGGTTATCCCGCAACTACGCGGCGCTTACGGCACGGTTATCATGGACAGTAAAGACCCCAGCGTGCTGGTGGCCGCACGTTCGGGCAGTCCGCTGGTGATAGGTCGCGGCGTGGGTGAGAATTTCCTGGCTTCCGATCAGTTGGCCCTGTTGCCGGTCACCCGGCGCTTTATCTTTTTGGAGGAAGGGGACGTTGCCGAAGTCACTCGCCGTACCGTGCGGGTGTGGGACATCCAGGGCAATCCGGTGGAACGGGAAGAGATTGAATCCCAGGTGAAATACGATGCCGGTGATAAAGGCCTCTATCGCCATTACATGCAAAAAGAGATTTTTGAACAGCCGCAGGCCATCAAAAATGCTCTGGAAGGCCGGTTCACTCACGGCGAAGTGACCCTGCCGGAGTTGGGCGAAGAGGGGAACAAGCTGTTATCGCAGGTGAAATATGTTCAGATTATCGCCTGCGGAACCTCCTTTCATTCCGCCATGGTGGCGCGCTATTGGTTTGAAGCGCTGGCCGGCATGCCCTGCGATGTGGAAATCGCTTCTGAATTCCGTTATCGAAAATCCGCCGTGCGGCCCGGCAGTCTGCTTATTACCCTTTCCCAGTCGGGCGAAACCGCCGATACCCTGGCGGCGTTGCGTCTGACCAAAGGCCTCGGTTATCTGGGGTCGCTTGCGGTGTGTAACGTGCCAGGTTCGTCACTGGTGCGGGAGTCCGATTTAGCGCTGATGACCAAAGCCGGCACCGAAATCGGCGTGGCGTCCACCAAGGCCTTCACGACTCAGCTCACGGTGCTGCTGATGCTGGTGGCCCGTATCGGCCGACTGCGGGGCATTGACGGGGAGGTTGAGCGGCAGATTGTTCATGCCCTACAGGCCCTGCCGGCGCGCATTGAGCAAATGCTGGCGCTGGATAAGACCATCGAAGCGCTGGCGGAAGGATTTATGGATAAACATCACGCCCTGTTCCTGGGACGGGGAGCTTTATATCCTATCGCCATGGAAGGAGCGCTGAAGTTGAAGGAAATATCTTATATCCATGCCGAAGCCTATGCCGCGGGTGAATTAAAACACGGTCCGCTGGCGCTTATTGATAGCGAAATGCCGGTTGTCGTGGTGGCGCCAAATAACGAGTTACTGGAAAAACTGAAATCAAATATTGAGGAAGTCCGCGCCCGGGGCGGCCAACTCTATGTCTTTGCCGATCAGGACGCCGGTTTTATCGATGACGACACCATGACGATAATTCCGTTGCCCCATGTGGAGGATATCGTTGCGCCGATTTATTACAGTGTCCCCTTGCAGCTATTAGCCTATCACGTAGCTTTGATCAAAGGCACCGATGTTGATCAACCGCGTAATTTGGCGAAATCAGTTACTGTCGAATGATAATCTAACATCCGCAGCCTATATGAGGGCTGCTTTTATAATCTGTAGCTGAATAGATCCGGTATGCTCTTCAAAAGCATACCGGATTTTTCAGGCCAAAATCGTTATCTAACGGATTTATCGAAACCGCCGATACTTAGGGCCGTTTTTTCGTTGTTTATCAGAACCAGGCTTCCCGCATTGCCCCGACATTAAAGGAATCAAGGTGCTTTAATCTTAACAAGTAAAAGAGAATTGCCGTTCTATGTTGGTGGTTGTGCATTCCCAACATCATGAGCAATGACATCCTATATTCATAATTCGCTTGGCACCGCAGCCAATCCTAACTATATTTGAATCGCGTATTTTAGAATGAATCCAGTCATAAAATGTCACATTACTGACATGTGACTGTCACCTAATTGTCCTATTTTCCTTCCTGCAGCTCTATAATTAAAGAAAGCGGCCTCTGGCCGATTTTAATATCCCACAGGAGGGATTATGAAACAGATGCATACAGCCGTTGCCAGCCTTGTTGCAGCTACATTCGCCTTGGCGAGTTTTTCTTCGTTTGCTGCTGCCAGTCTGACCGGCGCCGGCGGTACTTTCCCTGCCCCGGTTTATGCTAAATGGGCCGACACGTACCAAAAGAAACCGGCACTAAAGTCAACTATCAAGGTATCGGTTCCTCTGGCGGCATTAAACAAATTGAAGCGAATACCGTTGATTTCGGCGCATCCGACGCCCCTTTAAGCGATGCTGATCTAAAATCAAACGGCCTGTTCCAGTTTCCCACCGTTATCGGCGGGGTCGTGATGGCGGTGAATATCCCCGGCATCAAATCCGGCCAGCTGACCCTGGACGGCCATACCCTGGGTGAAATCTATCTGGGTAATATCAAAAATGGAACGACCCGGCCATCACCAAACTTAATCCGGGCGTTAAGCTGCCCGACCAGAATATCGCCGTGGTTCGCCGCGCTGACGGTTCGGGTACTTCTTATGTCTTCACCAGCTATCTGGCCAAAGTCAATGATTCCTGGAAACAGAAGATTGGCGCGGGCTCCACTGTTAACTGGCCGGTGGGACTGGGCGGTAAAGGCAATGACGGCGTAGCCGCTTTCGTTCAGCGTTTACCCGGCGCCATCGGTTATGTTGAATATGCTTACGCCAAGCAAAACAACCTGCCTTACACCAAGCTTATCTCCGCCGACGGCAAGCCGGTCGTGCCGAATCAGGATAACTTCAGCAACGCGGCCAAGGGCGCTAACTGGAAGGAAACGTTCGCTCAAGACCTGACCAATCAGAAAGGCGATAATGCTTGGCCTATCACCTCCACAACCTTCATAATGATACACACCGCGCAGACCAAGCCGGAACAGGCGAAGGAAGTCTTCAAATTCTTCGACTGGGCTTATAACAAGGGCGGTGAGCAGGCCAATGCCCTTGACTATGCTACCCTGCCCAAAGACGTAGTTGCCCAGATTCGCGCCGCATGGAAAGCGAATATCAAAGACACCAACGGTAATGCGCTGTACTAAGCAAATGTGTTTCTTCCCTTCCTTGATGGGAAGGGAATACGAACCCACTGAAAGAGTATCCTATGGCTGACAATATGCCGGTACAGCATGCCCCCGGTAAAAAAGGCGACCTGATTTTCGGTACGTTGGTCAGACTTGCCGCCCTCATTACGCTGTTAATGTTGGGCGGCATTATCGTCTCGCTGATTGTTGCCTCATGGCCGAGCATCGAAAAGTTCGGTTTTGCATTTCTCTGGACCAAGGAGTGGGATCCACCCGGCGAGCAGTTTGGCGCGCTGGTGCCCATTTACGGTACGCTGGTAACCTCTTTCATTGCTTTGCTGATAGCCGTGCCGGTGAGTTTCGGCATCGCGCTGTTTCTGACTGAATTGGCGCCTGCCTGGTTAAAAAGACCGCTTGGCGTGGCCATTGAATTATTGGCTGCCATCCCGAGCATTGTTTACGGCATGTGGGGCCTGTTTGTCTTCGCACCGCTCTTCGCTCAATATTTCCAACAACCCCTGGGCGACGTATTGTCCAATATTCCCTTTGTCGGAGTATTGTTTCAGGGACCGGCGTTCGGCATAGGTATTCTGGCGGCGGGCATTATCCTGGCCATTATGATCATTCCCTATATTGCCGCCGTGATGCGCGATGTGTTCGAGCAAACGCCGGTAATGATGAAAGAGTCGGCCTACGGGATCGGCTGCACCACTTGGGAAGTTATCTGGCGCATCGTGCTGCCTTTCACCAAAAACGGCGTTATCGGCGGCGTTATGCTGGGCCTGGGGCGTGCGTTGGGCGAGACCATGGCGGTGACGTTTATTATCGGCAATACCAACCAGTTAACCAGTATTTCCCTGTTTATGCCCGGCAACAGCATCACCTCGGCGCTGGCGAATGAATTCGCGGAAGCGTCGGCCGGCCTGCATACCGCGGCGCTGATGGAACTGGGGCTGATTCTTTTTGTTATCACCTTTATCGTCTTGGCCTGCTCCAAGTTCATGATCATGCGTTTGGCGAAAAATGAGGGCGTGAAATAATGGCCACTGTCGAACATCAGATGACCCATACCCCCTCGCAAATGGAAGCCCGGCGTAAAAGACAGGCCTGGCGCCGCCAGAAAAACCGGTTGGCGCTGTTTTTATCGCTCATCACCATGGCGTTCGGCCTGTTTTGGCTCTGCTGGATTTTATTGACTACGTTAAGCCGCGGTTTCGAGGGATTGTCGTGGTCTTTGTTCACCGAAATGACCCCGCCGCCCAATACCGCCGGCGGCGGTCTGGCCAATGCCCTGGCGGGCAGCGGCTTATTGATCCTCTGGGCGACTATCGCCGGCACGCCGCTGGGCATAATGGCCGGGATTTACCTGGCGGAATACGGACGTAAATCCTTTCTGGCGGAGGTGATTCGGTTTATCAACGATATCCTGCTGTCCGCGCCTTCCATTGTTATCGGTCTGTTTGTTTACACCCTGGTGGTGGCGAAAATGGAGCATTTCTCCGGCTGGGCCGGCGTGATTGCCCTGGCGCTTTTGCAGGTGCCCATCGTTATCCGCACCACGGAAAATATGATGCGGCTGGTGCCCGATACCATGCGTGAAGCCGCTTATGCCCTCGGCACGCCGAAATGGAAGATGATCTCAGCCATTACGTTCAAGGCGTCTATTTCGGGTGTTATCACCGGCGTGCTGCTTGCGGTGGCGCGTATCGCCGGCGAGACGGCGCCGCTGCTGTTTACGTCGCTCTCCAACCAGTTCTGGAGCACTGACCTGATGCAGCCCATCGCCAACCTTCCGGTCACCATATTCAAGTTCGCCATGAGTCCGTTTCCCGAATGGCAACAGCTGGCTTGGGTAGGGGTATTGCTGATTACCCTGTGCGTTTTGCTGTTGAATATCATCGCACGGATCATTTTTGCCACAAAAACCAACTAAGAGTCAGGCGCCGACGCGTCTTTGAAAGAGAGAGTGTGCATGAGCAGGATAAACAACGCCACCGACAGCAAAATACAGGTCCGCGATCTGAATTTTTATTACGGCAAATTCCATGCGCTTAAAAATATCAGTCTTGATATTGCCCGTAATCAGGTGACAGCATTTATCGGTCCATCCGGTTGTGGCAAATCCACCCTGTTGCGCACCTTCAATAAAATGTACCAGCTTTATTCTGATCAGCGTGCGGAAGGGGAAATTCTGCTGGATGGGGAGAATATTCTTACCGATAAGCGCGACGTGTCTTTATTGCGCGCCCGCGTCGGTATGGTTTTTCAGAAACCGACGCCTTTCCCTATGTCAATTTATGACAATATCGCCTTCGGGGTGCGTTTATTTGAGAAGCTGTCCAGAACGGAAATGGAAGAACGGGTACAGTGGTCGCTGACAAAGGCGGCGCTGTGGAACGAGACCAAAGACAAGCTGCACCAAAGCGGCTACAGCCTGTCCGGCGGTCAGCAGCAACGTTTATGTATTGCGCGGGGCATTGCCATCCGGCCGGATGTTTTGTTGTTGGATGAGCCCTGTTCCGCGTTGGATCCTATCTCCACCGGGCGCATTGAAGAGCTGATTTCAGAATTGAAAACGGACTACACCGTGGTGATTGTCACTCATAATATGCAACAGGCAGCGCGTTGCTCGGATCACACGGCATTTATGTATCTCGGCGAGTTAATCGAATACAGCGATACTGACAGTATCTTTACCGCTCCAAAGAATAAACAAACCGAAGATTATATTACTGGCCGCTATGGTTAATCACGGGATATATCATGGAAAATCTGAATCTTAATAAACATATCTCCGGCCAGTTTAACGCTGAACTGGAGCACATCCGCACTCAGGTCATGGCCATGGGCGGTCTGGTGGAGCAACAGCTCACCGACGCCATCAGCGCCATGCACAGTCAGGATGAGGAGCTGGCCAAACGGGTAGTGGCCGGCGACGTTAAAGTGAATATGATGGAAGTGTCCATTGATGAGGCCTGCGTGCGCATCATTGCCAAACGCCAGCCCACCGCCAGCGATTTGCGGCTGGTGATTTCCATCATCAAAACCATCTCCGAACTGGAGCGTATCGGCGACGGGGCTGACAAGATTTGCCGTACCGCCCTGGAAAAATATTCCCAGCAGCACCTGCAGATGCTGGTGAGCCTGGAGTCGCTGGGCCGTCATACCATTCAAATGTTGCATGATGTTTTGGATGCGTTTGCCCGCATGGATTTGGATGAAGCCATCCGGATTTATCGGGAAGATAAAAAGGTGGATCAGGAATACGAGGGCATTGTCCGTCAGCTGATGACCTATATGATGGAAGATCCGCGCACCATACCGAGCGTACTCACCGCCCTCTTTTGCGCCCGATCCATTGAGCGTATCGGCGACCGCTGCCAGAATATTTGCGAATATATCTTTTACTTCGTCAAAGGACAGGATTTTCGCCATGTGGGCGGCGATGCGTTGGAAACATTGCTGACCGGTACCGGCAGGGATGTGCCCAAAGACCTAGCGGCGCAGGCGCCTGATGAGAATCCCATCCCGCCGACAGAATAAAGGTCACGGCTTACCATTGCTGATTATCAAACCTGTTGACCAGCAATGGGAGCTCCGCCCGTCGTGAGTTCACCAGCCTTATCTTTGTTAAATGATTAAATGACCCGATCATATCAATGCCGCCGGCGTACGCTGTCCGTTACCACGGGCACCCAGCGTTAGATAATTGCAGCAAAATAGAAAATGGAAGCTAGGCTTTGCCTGTTGTCTATTGATTAATGCCTATTCTGATAATATTAAGACTTGTACCGTGAAATCACCTAAACGTTTTAGCATTTTGTCATTATATGTCACGGCAGAGATGGATAGGGTAATTAATACTTAAAGGATTATTATGGGAAATATCTTTACAAGAAATGTGCACTCATCCGCGAATAATTCCGAAGAGTTGAATAAAAATCGTAGCCATCAAACCTCATTCGCTGGCCTCAACAATGTGCGTGCTAGTCAATCTTCCTTGAGTTCAACTTCAACTTCCTCTGACACAGAGTATGGCCGTTACCTGACGCCGGCTCAATGCTTATTACTTCCACTGATATGTTTATGTGCAAGTATTGAAGATGGCTGCCTGCGAATATCCTTCGCGACAAAAAAACGCTTCGGTAAAGCACAGAATATTCCTAAGCTGAATCAGGATTCCATTGAACTGGTACGAGGAATTATTGAAAAATTCAAGGTTAAATTGCCAAATGCTAACGATAGCAAACATGGCATAGAGTTGTTTGTGTTTTATATTGGTATCATTGTAAAACGGCTGGCTGATCCGGCCTTTCCTCATGATCCTGGAGGCTACATCAGGAAATGCGCCTCGGATATTTTGCATGAGTATCCTAAGCATCCGGGCTTGGGAATGCTGATTTATGTTGAAAAACACTACTTTGATCACAAACACTACTGCCATAATCAACGACACTTTGGTTCAGCGATTATATCCTTGGCGGCGCATAAGGGCGAAATGCTCTTTACACGTTACAATGGTGAACGGTATGCCTCTATGGATAATTTAAGATTTTATCTAAGATGGAATGTGGACGACAAAATTTGATTCGAATTATCTAGTATAAGTAGATAGTTAATTGACCTCGCAGAGTTTAATCCTCCGCGTATTTGTAATTGGCTGCTCGTCGTGCCGATTAATGTTTCCAGCTCGCTCACCCCAGCCACTTACCTATTTTACCAGAAGTAGTAAAGCTCCTGGTGATTGATGAACCTCATCCCTGAGGTTCACCCTGCGGGCCAGCGGTTGCGCTGTTCAACTCTATTCCAAACAGATTTGTCGCTGCGTTGCCTCCTTCCTGCAACTCGAATTATTTTGAGTATATACATATATTGGAGGTGATGACTAATTGCGGGTAAGCGCCCATCCGCGTGTGCGCCATAATTCCGATAGCTGGCTCATGGCATCGAAGCGGGTCACCAGCGGATGGTGGATGGGCGGATTAAGGGGATCGGCGCAGTAATAGAACACCGGAATACCGGCGGCAATACCGGCCTGGGTTCCGGCGGCGGAATCCTCCACCAACAGGCATTGATTCACCGGCACCTGTAATTGGGCGGCGGCATGGTAAATAATGGCCGGGTCCGGTTTCCACCGTTGCAGATCGTAGCCGCTGTACAGCCGGTTTTTGAAAAAGGGTAGTAATTCCGTCAGCCCAAGGGAGTGCTGCATTTTGCTCACCGGTCCGTTGGATACCACCGCCAGCGGTACGATTATCTGCTGCAACAGTTCTCGGATTCCATCGATAGGCACCAGGCGCTCATCAAACAGACGCGCCACTTCGGCACGATACTCGGTTTCCAGTATGTCCACACGCTGATACAGCGGGTACCGCTGTTTAACGCGATCGATGATTTCGTAGAGTTTTATCCCTTTGAATTCTTTGACGACCTGTTCCAGAGTGATGTGAATACCGTATCTGGCGAACAAAATGACATAGGCTTCGCAGCAGAGAATCTCGCTGTCCACCAGCGTGCCGTCGCAATCAAACAATACGCATGAAATATCCGTCATTACCCCTGGCCTTTTATCAGCATTCATCGCTCTGAATAATACTTTACCTCATTGCGCCGCGGAAAGGATCGTTAATAACCGCGGGCCGGCCGGCGCGGCGCGGCCAGGGCCGGCAATAAGAACAGCGGGCGGAAGGGACCGCTTTGGCGGAGCCGATGATGTGCCTTAAGGGTAATTCTACACACTGTTATTATGATAATAATAGCCATCTAAAATAATAAATACTTATAAATCAATAGATAAATTAATAATCTATGACTCATGATCCATTTTATGTGTTTTATGTGTGTAAAATTACACACTGATCACATTTACTATTCACTTAACATGTTTTAATCATTCCACCTCTTCAAGCCGGGAATTAACATGAAACATATGATGATCTGCTGTGGCGCGGGCGTGGCAACCAGTACCGTGGCGTTAAAAAAACTGGAAGCCTATCTGAAAAGCGAGAACCTGCTGGACAAAGTGCGCATCTCTCAGGGCACGGTGGCGGAAGCCATTACCCACAGCGATCTGGACTTTATCGTTTCCACCTCGCCGGTAAAAGTCTCCGTTCCGGTAATAAATGCCTTGCCCCTGCTGACCGGCATGGGTGCCGATAAAGTCTTCACTAGCGTTAAAGCGTTGATTCTCGCTGAGGGTTAAGCCATGTTTATCATTGATTACATTGTCGGCATGGGCGCATCGGTAATGATGCCGCTGATTTTTATCATACTCGGCCTGATATTGCGGTTATCCATATCGAAATCCATAAAAGCCGGTTTGATGGTGGGGATTGGTTTTATTGGATTGAGCATTACCGTTAATCTGATGATCGATTCCTTAACACCGGTGAGTAACGCCATCGTCCAGCGCTTCGGTCTGCATCTCACCGTATTGGATATGGGCTGGCCCGCCGCCGCGGCCGTCGCCATGGGAACCCGGGTGGGCGCGCTGGTGATACCCGTCTGCGTGGCTATTAACGTTTTGATGCTTTATACCAAAACCACCCGGATCCTGAACGTGGATATTTGGAATTTGTGGCATCATGCCTTTACCGGTTCGCTGGTGGCGATTATCACCGGCAATCTCTGGCTGGGAGTATTGGCCGCCGGCCTCAACTGCATCGTTACCATGGTGATTGCCGACCGGACTACCGCTGATGTGGAAAAGTACCTGAATTTACCCGGCATTTCGGTGCCGCATGGTTTTTCAGCCTCTTTTGTTCCCGCGGCCTGGCTGGTGAACGCCATCGTTGATCGAATTCCCGGCGTGCGCGATATTAAAATCGACACCGACGTTATCCAGAAACGACTGTCCATTTTGGGCGATCCCGCCTGCCTGGGGGCGATTATCGGCGCTATCCTGGCCATTATCGCCGGTGTCGATGTGAAGTCTGTTTTGCAAACCGCCATTACCATGGCGGCGGTAATGACCATCATCCCCCGCATGGCCAAGATGCTGATGGAGGGAGTCTATCCAATCAGTGAACGTATTCAGGAAATCGCGCAATCCCGGGCAGGCTCGTTCGGCCGGATTTCCATCGGTCTTGATTCCGCCGTAAGCGTCGGCCATCCGGTAACCTTGTCGGTTTCCATGTTGATGATTCCCATCATGCTGATCCTGGCGGCTATTATACCGGGCAATGAATTTCTGCCCTTCGCCTCCCTTACCGGGCTGCCGTTCGCTTTCGTGCTGGTTACCGCCGTGTGCCGCGGCGATATGTTCCGTACCCTGCTTAACGGGCTGATCACCTTGAGCCTGGCGCTGCTGATTGGTACCGCCCTGGCGCCGTTGGTGACCAGTACAGCCATCAGTACCGGTTTCTCGTTGCCCCACGGCGCCACCAGCATCAGCAGCGTCGATTACGCCGGCGCCATGCTGCCCTGGGTGATCATCAAGGGTTTCTATTTCAAAACCATCGGTATCGCCGTGTTGATAATCTGCGCCCTGCTGTTGGCGCTGTGGAACCGTAAAAAAATCAGGCTTGAGGACCAGGAGCTGATGCAATCCGAGTCGACTCAGGCGAGCATAGGGGAATAACCGGCATGTTCAGCGTAAATCGTATATTCACTATTAACCGGCCGATAAGCCGTACCGACCTGCTTACCCAGATGGCGAAAAGCCTGCATGAAGATGGTTTCGTCAAGGAAAGCTTCTTGCAGGGGGTGCTGGACAGGGAAGCGGAGTACCCCACCGGAATCGATATGGAAACCCACAGTATCGCCATTCCGCATACTGAATTCGAGCACGTTAATAAAACAGGCTTTGCCGTCGCCATCAATCACGCCGGGGTGGAATTTCACCGCAGCGATGAGCCGGACAGCGTAGTGAAGCCAACGGTGGTGGTGTTGATGGCTATCGATCCCAGCTGCGAAAAAGTGGCGGTCATTCAGTCGCTTTTTGCGCCGCTGTCGGATATTGAGCAGGGTAACAAAATCGCTAGAAAATCGCCGCCGGAAAACGCAAAGTTGTTCACTGAAGCTATCAGTACCCGGTAGAATGACCACATGGGACCTCACTCGACCGGATAGCGACGTCAGAGATATGCGATGTTAAGAATAAGCCAAGTGATTGAAATCGCGATGGTCAGTCGCAAGACTATCTATAACGCTATCAACAGTGGGCGGTTGAAATATCAATTGGTGCAGCTGGATAACCGTCAGGTACGGATGTTTGAAGAAAACGACGTGCTTGACGCCTTTCCCAAAGCCAATCGCGCCTCACTGGAAGTACAGGCACTGCATCAGGAAATAGCGTCACTCAAATTCGCGCTGGCTGAATTGCAAAAAGCCGTTGAGGCCATGGATCCCGCCGCCCAGGTGGAAATGATCTCCCCCAAGCCGAAAAAGAACAGGCCTTGATGAGCTGTTCAAACCCTGTTTTCTGACCGGTACGCCGCCGCGCTCCCTCGGTAAAATTGCCTCGTTCCTATACTTTAGCCATGTAAGATCAAAAAATAATTATTATGAATGGCGTATTTTATGTTATCCATTTTGCTGGGTGACCTTTATCAATAGGCTACATAATGACTAACGTTAAACAAACCGGCGCTAAAAAGAGGGCACTTTCCCTGCTGGCGCTGTTGCTGGCGGCCAATATCATCGCCTGGGCGTGGGCCTTGCTGGTTTTTAAGCATAACGCCGCCCTGATAGGCGCAGCGCTGCTGGCATACAGTTATGGTTTACGCCATGCGGTGGATGCGGATCATATTGCCGCTATAGATAACGTTACACGCAAGCTGATGCAACAAGGCCAGCAACCGGTATCCGTCGGCGCCTATTTTTCGTTAGGCCATTCCACTATTGTGCTCATTGCCTGCGCCGCCATCGCGGCGACGTCCTTGGCATTTCAGGGACAGATGGGGTGGATACATGACTATGGCGGTATTATCGGCACCCTGGTTTCGGCTTTTTTTCTGCTGACTGTCGCCCTGATAAATTTAGCGATCCTGCGTACCGTTTATAAAACCTTCCAGCGCATCAAAAAAGGTGAGGCTGTCAGCGGTCTGGATATTGATACGCTGGCGGCAGCAAACGGTGGCCTGATGACGCGGATATTTCGTTTCGCCTTTAGATTCGTTAATAAAAGCTGGCAAATGTACCTGGTGGGCTTTCTGTTCGGATTGGGATTTGATACCGCCACTGAAGTGGGACTGCTGGGAATATCCGCTGCCGGCGCGACGTCGGGAATGTCCCTCTGGTCGATAATGGTGTTTCCGGTACTGTTCGCCAGCGGCATGGCGCTCATCGACTCGCTGGATAATTTCGTGATGGTGGGCGCGTATGGCTGGGCTTTCACCAAACCGGTGCGCAAGCTTTATTACAATATGACCATTACCGCCACCTCGGTCATTATCGCGCTGTTTATCGGCGGCCTGGAAACGCTGGGACTGATTGCCGGCCAGTTTGATTTGCATGGTGGTTTCTGGGATCTCATCGCTTATCTCAACGACAACATGGGCAATGTCGGTTATTGGGTGATCGGGCTCTTTATCTGCTTCTGGATTATTTCGGTCCTAAATTTCCGCTGGAGAAAATACGATAGCCTGGCGGTCCTTTAATAAGTATATGAAAGATTAATGTTTTGCTGTTTAACGAGCGTTTAGCCATAAGCCGATAAAAAATAGCTACTTCCCGAGAAGTATGGTGTTTATTACCCTTCTCCTTTCGGGCGTTAACCAGCAAAGGATTGATCAATGAAAGTGTCTAATCTGAATCTTCCGAAGCCCTCTCTTCATATTACTTCATCCGACAACGCCGTGGCCGCGGAGAAGGGTTCGTTTATCGCCAGACTACGCCGGATCGGACAGACATTAGCGGCACTGGCGTGCCGCTTTTTCTTAACGGGCCGGGATACTTTGCTCCGTATTAAAAATTCGGTACCGGCGATAATGTTGAATACCCTGAACGCCGTCGGCAATTATCTCTCGGATGCTTTTGATAAAACGTTAAGCCGGCCAGTGCTTGTACCGTCCGTGGAGCCGCCCTTGTTTGCTTTAGATAAACGGGACCGGGAGATTGCCGAAAAGATTATTGAGGAATTCGCGATTCCATTGGCATCGGAGTGGGAAAGAAAAAACGGCATGGCCGGCAGCATTGAAAAACTCATCTATCGTATCGGTATAGCCCTGAACCGTCTGGCGACTTCCTCTCGTAATGAACGTTCTGTAAGCCGCGCTAAACGGGAGGCGAAATTTCTCGATGACCAAAAATTTCCCGGTCTGGCAATGTTGATGTATCTATATAAGAATCGGGTTGGGGAAGGGTTTTTTGAAAGCCTGTTACTGTCCCAAGCGGGAAATTTCGGCGAACGGTATAAGACGGATAACCAAAGTGCACAGCACCAACAGGCCGTTCACGCTCTGGAAATATTATGGTCGATCATTATCGCTCAGCGCCCGGCTCCTTAGTGTTGGGCTTCTTCAGTGATTCAACGCCGCCCGCATTGATGGCATGAACAAACGCCAATAATGATGATTTATCCGCCGGTTAAAGGGTATTTCCAGGGTGTTTAATGAGCAGGTATAGTCGATAATGAATCGGTAACCGTGTTGATAAGGCGTGGAGCTTGCAGATGAGTCGATTTTGTACGGATAGGCCCCCGTTTTTCACCTCCGGACTGTGGTTGGGCGTTGCCGTGCTGTTTTTGTCCGCCTGCGGGACTACCATGACCACCAGGCAGAGCGGTTTTCTAACCGATTACCAGCGCCTGTCGCCGGTTTCAGCGAAAGGAGAACGTTCGCTTAAGACGCCGGTTGCGTTGAATCCGGCCCGTACCGCTATTACGGCGGTGGGAAGGGGCGGGTAAAAACGCACCGCCTTGCTGGCTGCGTTACGGACCGATCTACAGCATCAGCTTGAGCTTTTACCCCAGTCTCCTGATGGCCGGCCCGCCGAGGTGCGTGCCGCCATTACCGATGTTTCCACCGTCTCTCCGTCGTTGAATGTGCTGAGTACCGCCATGTTTGCCGCGCCTCTGGAACGGGGCGGCGCCGCGGTGGAAATAGAGGCTGTGGAAACCGGCAGCCATCGGCAGCTGGCCGCCTTAAGTCTGGGATATTACGCGCCATTGAGCGATTTAAAAGCGCGGTACAGCAAACTGGCGCCGGCGCAGATCGCCCTGGACAAAGCCGCCGGCGATTTCGGCCCGCTTTTACACCCCTGAGGATTGAACAATGGCGGGAACGAAAATACGCCGGCGCTTGAGAGCACGCCAAGCCGGCTCGCCGTTAATGGCTCTGGTGATGATGCTGAAGTAAGCCGACGCGAGGGATAAACGTTAACGCATATAAGGCGCAAATGCCGACGATGGTATATACCACGCGCGCCAAGGTGGCTTCTTGTCCGCCAAAAATGGCGCCCACCAGATCATATCTGAACAACCCCACCAGTAGCCAGTTCAACCCGCCAATAATCAATAATACCAATGCAACCATGCTCAATGCTTTCATACGACCTCCTGCTATAAAAATAAAAGTTAACAACGACAAGTAACGCTAAATAACCTTATTACTCCTTCGTAAAAGAATAAAAGTTAATGATAAATTCAGTATACATTCAATAATTGTTCACAACTTGATTAACAGGACAGAACATATGTCTTCAAATGCTTGGCAGGGTGAGACAAGTACAAACCAAATACTTATCTTTTCCTCAGCCTGTTTACCCTTTTTTACTTAATTCGCATAGCATATAGGCGTTCCATGCCATGAGGAAAGAAAGAGACATCATGTGAGGCCCGACACGTTGCCCGTTTCAGAACTGGTTGCGCCATGGAATAGCCGGGTTGAGAAGAAAACCCGCATCTTTACCGACAGACGGTAGCGGCGGCGAAGGAGTGAAAGCTTGTCATTTCTCGCCAAAATGTAATAAATACTCACAGTTTTAATTTTTTAAATCCTTAAGGTTAATAAAAGAAGTGTGATGTATCCTATTGTTATTTATTGGTTTTATGAGTATTTTCTTGCCCTGCCGGAAATCGTTGAAATGTCATTAGAGAAGCGAATTATAAACGGCACTACAACATGATGTTGGATTCAGCCACTCCGGTTTTATTTGCTCGATATAATAACTTCCACTAAACATAATTAGCCATATTGCCAAGTTAATTCTTGGCCGGAGATGTAATGTTATGACGCTTTCTGAAGCACAGATGTTGGAAGATGAAGCAAAGTACTGTTCATTTGGAGACACAGTCCATTATGTGAATCCGCCTAAGATTTTCCAAAGATGTCAGGGCAGCTATATATTTGATGGACATGACATACCTTACCTTGATCTGCAAATGTGGTACTCCGCGGTCAACTTTGGCTATGCTAATCCGCGGCTGGACAATGCCTTAAAAAATCAGATCGATGTGCTACCGCAAATCGCCAGCCAATATCTGCATCCGACGAAAATTGAACTCAGTAAAATCATTGCCCAGGACATGGAAAAGAAATTCGGCCTGCCGGGACGTGTCCATTACAATGTAGGCGGTTCACAATCCATTGATGACTCACTGAAACTGGTGCGTAACTTTTGCAACGGCAAGAGCCGGATGTTCGCCTTTGAAGGCGGCTATCACGGACGGACGCTGGGTGCTTCCGCCATTACTTCCAGCTACCGTTATCGCCGCCGGTTCGGCCACTTCGGCGAAAGAGCGCAGTTTATCCCCTTCCCTTACCCCTTCCGGCGCCAGAAAGGCTTGTCGCCGGAAGAGTATGCGGACAAATTGATCGCTGATTTTGCCCGTCTGTTTGAAAACGAGTATCACGGCGTGTGGGATCCGAAAGTGCGGCAAGCCGAGTTTGCCGCATTTTATATCGAACCCATCCAGGGTACCGGCGGCTATATTATCCCGCCGCGCAACTTCTATAAGGGCTTGAAAAAAGTACTGGACGATCACGGTATTCTGCTGGTGGTGGATGAAATTCAGATGGGCTTTTACCGCACCGGTAAATTGTGGTCCATAGAACACTTTGGTATTACCCCGGACGTGCTGGTATTCGGTAAAGCGCTGACCAACGGCTTGAATCCGCTGGCAGGTATTTGGGCTCGTGAAGAAATGATCAATCCGGTGACCTTCCCGGTAGGTTCTACCCATTCCACTTTTGCTTCTAACCCGCTGGGTACCGCCGTCGGTCTTGAAGTCATGCACATGCTGGCGGAAAAAGATTACGAAACCCAGGTTATGAACAGCGGCGCCTATTTCCTCGAAGGGCTGAAAGCGCTGCAACTCCGCCATCCGGAAATTGGCGATGTGGACGGGCTGGGCCTGGCTCTGCACGCTGAACTTTGCGAAGCCGACGGTTTTACGCCGAACAAAGCGCTGTTGGACAAAATGGTGGACATCGGCCTGTCCGGCACCCTGGATTATAAAGGCCAGAAAATGGGCCTGGTATTGGATGTGGGCGGTTATTACAAGAATGTCATCACTTTCGCGCCGTCGTTGGAAATCAGCAGGTGCGAAATCGATCAGGCTATGGAACTGCTGGATCAATTAATTAGTCGTGCGAAACGCGAACTGTAAGCGTACGTGGTAAAAAGCGCACATCGGTGCGCTTTTTTTTGAATGTTGATTTCGGACGCGACTTATGACTGGCCATAGTCGCCCGGGGGTTATTTATGTAAACAATATAGAACCCCAGGCGCTCATCTTGAATTTTCACCGGTATCCACCGGTCGGTTTTAACGTCCGGATGTCAGAAAGTGGACTGCCGTATTTTTCCACCCGGTTTGATTTACTGACCACGATGGATAAAGACGTGCTTATAAAATTGCTTCGCTGGCCCGGATCTGGTTTATGGCGCCGGTGGCTCAGTGTCGATACCAATTTTATCGGCACCATCGTCAATGAATATTCGCCTTTCCCGGCCGATGTTACGCCGCAGGCATTATCCGGATGGATCCAACGCCATTGCGCCGGGGAAAAAAAAATCACCATCATTAAAGATGTACCGCAGAATTCACCGTTGCTGCAAGATCGGGATAATCATTATTCCCAAGCGTTGATAGCTGAATGTACCGGCCGTGGATTTATAAAGGTGGAGGGGCAGGCGTTAGCCTATGTGCCCATTGATTTTAAGGATGTAGACGACTATTTGTCGCGCTTATCCCATAGCCGTCGGCGCAATATTCGCCGTAAGCTGCGCAGCAGGCGGGATTTACGGCTGGAAGTGTTGCACACCGGCGATAATCGCTTTCACGATGCGCTTTGGCGGCAACGGCTTTATACACTTTATCAGGCGGTCTATGACCAAAGCGAAATTCATTTTGATTTGCTCAGCGCGGATTTTTTTGCCGGGCTGCTGCTGGATGCCAATAGCGGCGGGCGGGGATTCTGCTACTGGATGGGGGAGGAATTAGTGGGGGATAATCTGTGCTATCAATGGGGTGATAAGCTGATCGATAAATATATTGGTTTAAATTATCCCTTGGCATTAGAGTCTAATCTTTACGTTGTGAGCTGGTTTGCCAATTTGGAATATGCCCTTGAAAACAGATTGCGTTATTATGTGGCGGGCTGGACCGACCCCCAGGTAAAAGCCGATCTCGGCGCCCAATTCACCTTTACCGTTCATCTGGCGTGGGTGCGTAATCCTCTGTTGCGCCGGGTTTTAAACCGGTTTCGGCACTATTTTGAAAGCGATACGCGCTGGCATCAGGATAGACTATCATGACCCAGTCTCGACCGCCGTTGATTCTGAATTTTGATGATTCAGTGACGCTGGAAAATATCGACAGCGCTGTGCACATTCCTTTGCAAGACTGGCAGGAAAGCATCCGTTTCGGCTGCCGCTGGCCGCGGTTCCAACAGCTGGTCGCCGCGCTGGAACAACAGCTTGCCGTTGATTATGGCTGTGTATTCACCGGCAGCGGCGATTACCATCACCTGACGCATCTGTTATTGCAGCGCCAGGTTAAACAGCCGCCGTTCCAGCTCGTGATTTGTGATAACCATCCGGATAATATGCGATATCCTTTCGGTATCCATTGTGGATCTTGGGTATATTGGGCCAGCTTGCTGCCGCAGGTTGAGCATATTCATGTTCTGGGTATCGGTTCATCGGATATCGCTCTCGGCCATGCCTGGGAGAATCACTGGCGGCCATTGATGAGAAAAAAACTCTCCTATTGGAATATCAATGTGGACACCGGCTGGCTTAATTGGCTGGGAGCAAAGGACAGCAGTCGTCGTTATAACGATGCCGATGGATTGATGACGGATTTTTTATCGCGCTTTCGCTCCGGCAGCCGGCAATCGGTTTACCTCTCCATCGATAAAGATGTGCTGAGTCCTCAGGTGGTGAATACCAACTGGGATCAGGGATCGTTTCAGGAACGGCATCTGAATGAATTGATTGATGCCTGCCGGGGACGGCTTATCGGTGCTGATATTACCGGGGAAGTGTCGGTTTACCGTTATCTGAGCTGCTTCAAGCGTTGGCTCAGCGCCGCGGACGGACAGCGGGAACCCTCCATTGCCGAGGCGCTGGCCTGGCAGCAACGGCAAAATCAGCTGAACCAGCGGCTGCTTGAGCGGATAAACGGCTGTTGGAATTAACCCAGTGCAGCCCGCAATTGCGCCAGTACCCGTCCGAACATGTCGTCGGAGAGCCATGGGCTGTTAGTGATGGACAGGCCGCGGGTCGCAAGGGCTTGCGCGTTGGGAGACAACAGCTTCGGCTGTAAAAAAGACGTTACCGCCGGGTAGCCCGCCAGGGTGTGAATAAACAAGCGGGTCACGCCCAATCCCGAGGTCCAAAGGCTCTCCATTGCCGCATCACGCGTTTTATTATCCGGCATCAGCAACAGAATAAACGGCCAGGTGCCCTGCTTGTCCGGCGAATCCGCCACGACGCCGACACCCGGTAATTGCCTTAACAAATCGACCCGACGCAGGGCGCGTTCTCGCCCCTGGCGGAGAAAAGCGGGCAATCGCGCCAGCGCAGCGGCGGCGACCCGCTGCCGGTAACGCCCGAGGGTGTGCAATGGGATTGCCTGCGCTGAAAAATCATCCCCCACCGCCGCCACCATATCGCCATTGGCCAGGGCGCGTCGCAGCGGTTTACCATAGACATAATACAGGCCGTGGGGCCGGTAAAACACCGTATATCCCCACAGCCCGGCGATCCGCTTCAGCTCCCAGCCGATGCTGAACGCCAAATCCTGCCGGCATTGCCGCTGTAAGGCCAGGTTCAGCTCGGGATTGCTGCTGAACAGCACGCCGCCTTCCGCGGTAGTCAATCCTTTCCCCAGAGCCATACTGAAAAAAGCGATGTCGCCTTTGAGCCCTACGCTGCGGCCTTCATCCAGGGCCCCCATCGCCTGGGCGGCATCCTCGATTATCGCGGCCCCGGCCTTTGCCGTTATGGACCGTGCGCTGTCCACATCGGCCACCCGGCCGGCAAGGTGCGTTACCACCACCGCCAGCGTTTGTTCATCGCACAGCGACGCCAGCTGCCCGGCGTCCAGACTGATGCCGCCAGGCGCAAGATCGCAGGGAACAACGCGCAAAGGCGGACAGAAATGAACGGCCAGCGCCACCAGGGGACAGGTATATGCCGGAACTATCAAGGCGGTCCGTCCGGGCAAGCGCTGCTGCAATACCCGCAGCGCCACGATCAGGGCGGCAGTCCCGGAACAGGTGAGTGCGGGGAGGGGAATTGACAGCTGTTGCGCCAGGCCGGCGGCCAGATTGCCGGATAAAGCCAGAAGATCGCTCCATTGCGCGGGTAGGCCGGCGGTGGGCGGAATTTCCACCAAGGGAGGGAAGCGCGTCACGAAACGGCGGTCTCGCCTTTGGCCAGGCAGAGGATGCCCGATAATATCAGCAGGCCGCCGATGGCCTTTACCGGATTGAGCTGGTCGTCAAATAGCCAGACGGACACCAGGGTGACGCTGATAATTTCAAGATGCGACGCGGCAAAGGCCGGCCCCACCGGGGCATATTTCAACAGGGTCATCCAGGTAAAAAAAGCGCCGATGTAACCGATAAAGGCGCCGTAGATCCACGGATGGCCGAACACGCGAACCAGCCATTGGACATCCATCATCAGCGGCGCGGCGTGCAGCGAGGCGTATTTAAAGCTCACCTGGGCCAGGGTATCAAACAGCATCAGCGCCAGGAAGCCGAACACATAAAAGCGTTTCATCATTCGATACCCACAACCAAAACACCGCAGGCGATAAGCAAAATGCCTATCAGCCGCCATTTGCTCAGGCTTTCCTTGAACCAAATGCGGCCGACTACCATGATGGCTACAATATTGATTGAGCCCAGCATGACCCCAACCGACAATGGCACCAGCGACAAGAAGGCCAGCCACAACAGGAATTCGAATACATAGCTGAAAATACCGACCCAAATCCATTTATGGGACAGCATATGGCGCCAATGGGCCAGGCCGGAATAGGCTGTACCGGACAATGCGGCGGCTTTGAAAGCCAGCTGGCCCAGCGTATCCACCAGCACGTTCATCACCCATAGAAGAATGGTTAATTTGCTCATGACCTGGTCTTGTATCCCTTTGTCATGCGCTCTGCATCGTCGAATTCAGCCCTGCCTGCAGGCCCGGGACGCTAAGCTGGCTGCCGCCGTTACGATCCGTCTGCGGAACGTTTTGCTGAATGAAGGTTATGGAACGGGATACCAGCTCCCGTCGGTCGTTATCAATAGTAATCATATGGTAGCTGTTTTTCAGCAGTACCATCTTCACCGGCCCGCGAACGTTATCACGTACCAGTTCGCCGTTGCGGCGATGGGCGATATCGTCATTTTCCGCATGCATAATCAAGCAGGGCGAGGTTATCCGGTGCAGCGAGCGGCGCACGTTCCGCGTCAGGTAAACCAGCTGGCTCAAGGAAGGCCAGGGGTTGCCCGCCAAACCGGCCGCGCCGCTGTCGCCGCTTAACATGCTTTGGGAAATTTTACGGCGCAGCTGCTCGTTGCGTATGCCGTAGGGCGGCTCTTCGTTGAAGATACGGCGGCGGCCGAGATGGAGTATATCCGTCATTATCAGGAACCCCGGCGCCAGTATTCGCGTAATGAGCGGAACCGTCCAGCCGTCGAAGCGGAACGTCGCGCCGTACACCAGCACGCCGCGGGTGCGCTCTGGAAAATCGGATGCATATTTCAGCGCAAGTACCGCCCCCATCGACAGGCCGCCGACATACAGATAATCAACCTGCGAGCGCAGTTTCTCCGCGGCGTCGATAACGCTTTGGTACCAGTCTTTCCAATTGGTGGCGATGAGATCGTCCACATCGCCGCAATGGCCGGCCAGCTGCATGCCGTAGACGGTAAAACCGGCCCGATTGAATTCCCGCCCCACTCCCCGCATTTCGGTGGGCGTACCGGTCAGGCCATGGATCAACAGAACGCCGATGTTGCCGCCTTCCAGCATAAAATCATGATGGTTGATCACACATCCCCCGGATCATCAACTGCTCCATGGGCGCCAGATAGGCGCTCTCCCGCTGCTGCAAAAGCCGCTCCAGCTCGGCGGGGGCCTGGGAAAAGTCCTTCATGGCGGTAAAGGGAACGCCCATCCGCCGGCATTCGGCAACCAGGCTGCCTTTGGCGAAAACATGATCGGCGATTTGCGAGACACAGAAATCCGAGCGCCCGTCGCCAATCATTAAAAATTTATCCGGCGCCACGGTTTTTGCTATGCCGCATTTACATACGCCGCTTGCCTTCAGGCAATTGGCGTTATGATAGGGGAACTCCAGCGCCCAGCGCCGTTCGCTCACCTGCCGCAAACGGTTGGCCATCACCGGTATGCCGCTTATGCCGTGGGTTTGCAAAATATGATTAATCGCGTAGTCCAGTCCGTCGCTGACGATATGCAACGGTATGTTTTGCCGGCGGGCATAAGCGGCGAATTCGGCAAACCACGGATCGATGGCCAGGGTGGCAAGGCATTCGTTCAGCTCAAGGCGGGAGGTATCCAACAGGGCAATTTGCCCTGCCATGCATTCCCGCGAGCCTATCTCGCCGTTTTCCCATCGCTGCTCCAGCGCCTGCCAGCCCGGCATGCCAAACGCATCCAATAAGGTATCGGTGACGTCTTTGAAACTGATGGTTCCGTCGAAGTCGCACAACACCGTCCATGACGGTAATCGCGGGATTGATTGAATGGATCTTGTTGCCATATATACAGCTATTAGCTCTGAAAGGGAGACGGTGGTAAAAGAGCTACTCAGCCCCGGGAGCAATGAGGAGCTTGCATTCATTGAATTCAGCGGATGCCGGGTATTTTACCTTAACAATAATAAATAGTTTATAAACGAAGTGATTGGAGAAGTAATATTAGGCTTAATATTACTTTATAGTACTAGTATGTTGATTTTAAATAATTTTATTTTTATTAAATGACTCTTTTCTAAAAAAAACGCTAGAAATTGTAATTTATCCCCAAAGAGAATGCATAAATTTCATCCCCATCGACCATCGGACTGTCACGAACCGTTGAAGGCAGGAAATTGCCCCTTGCGCTGGCATACGTATCCCACCGCTCGGAGAGCTTATAGTCGGCGGTCAGGGAAACATAAGGCGTAATATTCGCCGAAGGTCGGTATTCGCTCAAGCCGCTGCGGCGGGCCTCCATGGACGATACGCCGTAATAGTAGCGGGTTTGCTGGCCGTTGGCCCCATCCACGCCGAACTCCGGTATGACCGTCAGCATGCCCAATCGCACCTGATTCAGATAGGAGATATTAGCCAAAACACCCCGGCTGTTATTCAGGATATCCCCCCCCAGCTGGACATGCACAGCCCCCATCCGGGGGGTGCGCTGATAGCTTATACCGGACATCACCGTGGACCGGCGATCGTTCAGCCTGCGCATCGCCGTATTGCTCCCCGGCTGGACTTATACTCCTGATCCAGAAAAACGCTTTTAATTTCAGCTCATTGGCGTCATCGTTCATAAGATAGCGCCCGGCATCATCCCCTTGGATATACCAGGTATCATCGTCATAGTTGATTACCGGCCAAACCGAATGATCGTCTCTGTCCACCTTATAGGGTGAGGTGGTCAGAAAACCGCCGATACCCAGAGCGATATCCGCCGCCCAACCGTATACGGGGCTAATAAAACCAAGAAAACTACGATTTGTTTAGGCGTTTTCATCGTTTGGTTATGGTGTGATCCTGATAATACGTTTTCTTACTTAGTGCTGCCGCTATGAATCCGCCAGCGCGTTTCCCGCGGGTCTGTGATTCACTCCGCCAGGGTGTCCAAGGTCTGATGCAAAGAACGGCCCATATTGTCTTTAAGCGTCGGTCAATCAAAAGAAATTTACACTTCTATTCAAATCAGCTTTTGACCCTGCCCTTAGGGAAGGTGTAAATTCTTTTTAACACTTTCTTTGCAAAGAAAGCGGCTTGAATCGGCTGTGCATTCTTTTCATTGCGAGGATATTTGAACATGAAAAATTTATCGGCTTACGCCATAAACACAATATTACTGGGCTCAGCCCTGGCTGCGTTCAGCCAGTTCTCTTATGCTCAAGATCAATCTTTTCTGGCAAAAAATGGTCTGGAAAATAAGACAACGCCACAAATGGTGGAATATATCAATCGCCTGCAGCAGGATCGGCCATTGAACTTTTCCGCCGCCGTCACCAGTACCGAACTTACCGTATCGGATGGTAAAGAAGCGCATTCTTACCCTCTCGGCGATAAGTTTTATCTGTCATTCGCCCCTTATATTACCTACACCCATCCTTGTTATAACCATAATCTGTCATCCTGTACCGGAGAATTAAAAAATACCGCGTTCAAGGTAAAAATCATCGATCAACAGGGTAAGGTCATTGCCAGCAATAACATGACCAGTTATCAAAACGGTTTTATCGGCGTCTGGCTGCCGAGAAATATTACCGGAACCATAAACGTGACCTACAACGGTCTTTCCGCCGTGACTCCTTTCGCCACAGGAAACGATAGCCAAACCTGCCTGACCAATGTGAAGCTCGAGAAAACAATTTAACGGTCGTTCTGGCGGGCACTTTTAAATTTGAACGCTCGCGTAAGTTATCCGGACGATGAAGTATTAAAGGTTTCCGCCATGCCGGATAACCTGTTGACGTGTACTGCAACACCCTTTCGGGGGAGCCGGATGATTGTTACCGCCGTAGGCGGCATCCGGTTTTCCTGGATGACATCAACAGGAAACCGCTATGCGATATATAAAACTCGGCAATACCGGATTGGACGTTTCACCCATCGCCCTTGGCTGCATGACCTATGGCGAACCGAACCGTGGCCATCCGGTATGGTCACTGGATGAAGACGCCAGCCGCCCTTTGATTAAACAGGCGCTCGAAGCAGGGATCAATTTCTTCGATACCGCCAATATGTACTCCCAAGGTTCCAGCGAGGAGATCCTCGGCCGGGCTTTGCGGGATTACGCCGATCGGGATAGCGTGGTTATCGCCACCAAAGTGCGCCATCCCATGCGCGCTGGTCCCAACGGCGCCGGACTGTCGCGTAAGGCGATTTTCACAGAAATCGACCATAGCCTGCGCCGGCTGGGGACCGACTATATCGATCTTTACCAGATTCATCGATTGGACAACGCGACTCCGCTGGAGGAAACCCTTGAAGCGCTAAACGATGTGGTGAAATCCGGTAAGGTGCGTTATCTCGGCGCATCGTCAATGCATGCCTGGCAATTCAGCAAGATATTACATCTGCAGCGCCAGCACGGCTGGGCGCGATTTGTCTCCATGCAGGATCATTACAATCTGCTGGCGCGGGAAGAAGAGCGTGAAATGCTGCCTCTTTGCAAAGATGAGGGCATCGGCATCATTGTCTGGAGCCCGCTGGCCCGCGGGCGTCTTGCCCGGGAGAGTGGCGCCGCCACCGGCCGTTCAGGCAGCGACCCTTTTGCCGATATGCTCTATACCCAGGAAAAAAGCGATGGCGCCATCGTCGATGCCGTGGCGGCCGTCGCCCGTGCAAGGGGCGTTAGCCGGGCGCAGATTGCCCTGGCCTGGCTGCGGCGAAACCCGGTGGTGGCGGCTCCGCTGGTGGGCGCCGGCAAGCCCTCTCATATTGCCGATGCGGTGGCGTCGCTGGACATCGTCCTGACCGAGGAGGAAATCGCCGCCTTGGAAACCCCTTACACGCCGCGTGAAGATTTCCAGGGAGTGTCGGACGATGCCCTGTTGGCCCGCATCTCGGCCCGCATCGGCATCAAACCCGCCGGGGCCTGACGGCGTGAAGCCAATGCGTTTATTGCGCATTGGCTCAATTAAATAAAAGAGCATGCCCTGATGTCCTTGGACTAATACGAATCACTGGAAGAAACCGCCTACCTCTTGCGCTCATCGGCGAATGCCAGGCATTTAATAAAATCCATTGAGGAATTGCGTGGTGGATAATAAGGAGTTGAGCGAGAACCTGAATAAAATAATTTTTTCAAGCCAATCATGGACCGATTATCTTTATTGGCAACAGACCGATGAGAATATTCTTAAGCGAATAATAGTCTATTCCGTTTTATTACAGATTTAGCGCCGCTTTTGCGCCACGCTATGGATAAGGTCGTCCAGCCGGGACAGGAATAGCGCCAGAACCGGTGACGAATTTGACCGGCTGTAACCCGCCACCAGATCAATCCTTGGCGCTTCTCCGGCCAGGGGGCGGCTTACCACTGACCAGGGCATCAGGCTCTCGACGTAGGCGGGGATCAGTGTCAGGCCCCGGGTCGATGCCACCAGCGACATGACCTTGGCGGGATTATCCACTTTTTGCGCCGGTATAACCCTTATCCCGGAGCGTGCGAGGTAATCCTCGATGGCGGCGCGCAATACGACGGCCTTATCGGCCATACCGATGAAGGGATGATGGGCAAGGTCTTGCGGTGAAATACTTTTGCGGGAAGCCAGCGGGTGGTCACTGGGCATCAGCACCACCAAAGGTTCCGAATCCACCACCCGGTAGGCGAGATCGAAACCGGGCTCGGCGCGCAGAAATGCCAAATCCAGCTTACCCTTTGCCAGCGCTTCGGCAAGGTCGGGTGAATAATCGCTGGAAACGGTGATATCAATGTTAGGTAATTCGTCGCGCAAAATATGCATGGCTTCAGGCAGCCACTTCATTTCCTGGCCGGTAAGAAACCCCAGCACCAAACGCTGCTTTAATGGCTGAGCCGCCCTGCGGGCCGCTTCAACGGCGGCATCCACCTGATTCAGCGCCAGCCGCGCGTGGCCGATAAAGGCGTGGCCGGCAGCGGTCAGCTCTACGCCGCGGGGACCGCGAATCAACAATGTGGCTCCTACCTGCGCCTCCAGATCCCGTATTTGCCTACTTAGCGACGGTTGGGAGGTGTGCAGCCTTTTTTCCGCCGCGACGGTCAGGCTACCGGTCTCGGCGACGGCGATCAGATAACGAAGATGACGCAGCTCCATATACTTCCTTTTATTTCGTTGCCCACAGACCCATGCTTTTCAGGCATGCCTGCCAGCTTATAAAGTCTTTTTCCTCGTCGATATTAAATCTTACATTGCTCTACATGGCGGTCTGGTAGAGCACTTCCCACGTCGCGGGATAATCGCCTGCGGGACATGGCCCCATACATTTCAACTATACCACCGGGAGTCTGAAAATGATCAATCTCACTGGCAAGACGGCGCTCGTTACCGGCGCATCACGCGGCATCGGTCGGGCATGCGCGCTGGCGTTGGCTCACGCCGGCGCCCAGGTGCTGGTACATTACAGCAGCGGCGAGCTGGAGGCGCAGGCCATCGTCGACGAAATTCGTCAGGGTGGCGGCAAAGCGGAGAAGCTGGCGGCCGACCTGGCGGCGCCGAACGGCCCGCACGAACTGGCCCGGCGCGTTCGGGATATTATCGGCGGCAGATTGGACATTCTGGTAGCCAACGCCGGGATATCCAAGGCCGCCGCCATTGAGGATACCACCGTGGAGGATTTTGACGCCCTGTTCGCGGTGAATGTGCGTGCGCCCTATTTTCTGGTGCAACAACTGCTGCCGGCGATGTGCACGGGCAGCAGCATTATCCTGCTATCGTCCCTCGCCGCCCATGCCAGCGTCGGGACGCTTTCCGCCTACGCCGCCACCAAAGGCGCTATTGATACGCTGGTGAAGCACTTTGCCGCCGCCCTGGGCGAGCGCGGTATACGAGTCAATGCCGTCGCTCCCGGCGTGGTGCCCACCGACATGTCCAATTTTGCCAAGACCGATGCAGGGCGGGATTTCACGCTGGGTATGCAGGCTATCAAACGCATGGCTCGGCCTGATGATATCGGCGCGGTGGCAGCCTTTCTGGCGTCCGATGATGCCCGCTGGATCACCGGGGATACGCTGCGGGCGGACGGCGGCTCGAAGCTCTGAGTCCGTTCCCGACCATGCCTGTTAGGTGTGAATGTTTGCTGAAAACGTCTTCCGCACCGGCACGCCTTCGCATACCGGCATGTAGGAAGATAACGTGAAATCTCATTAATCATCTGTGTTTAGAGGATAAATCATGTCGCAACTTCCCGTTGTTCTCGTCACCGGCGCCCTGACCGGAATCGGTCGCGCCACCGCCCTTGCCTTTGCCGCATCCGGAGCCCGCCTTGTTATCTCCGGCCGTCGACCCGCCGAAGGCCTAGCCCTCGAAGCCGAACTGCGCCAGCTCGGAGCCGAAGCGATTTTCATTCAGGCGGACGTTCGTCGCGACGACGATGTTCGCCATCTGGTGGATGCGGCCGTGGCACGGTTCGGGCGCCTCGACGTGGCGGTTAATAATGCCGGCACCGAAGGCCGACCGGGCCTGATCGTTGATCAAACCGCTGAGAGCTATGCCGCCACTTTTGACACCAACGTGTTGGGCACGTTGCTCAGTTTAAAACATGAGCTGCGTATACTCACCGCCCAGAAAAGCGGCAGCATCATCAATATCTCTTCATCCTATGGCCATGAAGGCGCGGCCTATGCCTCCGTCTACGCCGGCAGCAAGCATGCGGTCGAGGGCATCACCAAGTCGGCCGTGCTGGAAGTGGCCGCCACCGGTGTGCGGGTTAATGCAGTGGCGCCGGGGCCCACTGAGACCGGCATGCTCGATCGGTTTACCGGTACACCGGAAAACAAGGCTGCCCTGGTCTCCGGCGTACCTTTGGCACGCATCGGTAAGCCCGAGGATATAGCCGCAGCGGTGCTTTACCTCGCCTCCGACGGTGCTGCTTTTGTCACCGGTCATATCCTCACCGTAGACGGTGGTAAGACCGCGGGCTGATCCCGGTTTGAAAAAGCCGTGTTTTCCCTGAAAAGACCTTATGGAGCCATCATGAAACTCTATCAATCCGCTTCATCGCCCAATTCACGCCGTGTCCGTATTTTCCTGGCGGAAAAGGGCATTCATTTAGACATTATACCGGTGAATCTCGGCGCCAAGGAGCAGTTTGGCGCTGAATATCGCGCCATTAACCCGCGCCTGCAGGTGCCGACGCTGGTGCTCGATGACGGCACGTCCATCGCGGAAGTCCCGGCCATCTGGCGCTACCTTGAAGAGACCCATCCCGGGATGCCGTTGCTGGGCTCGTCAGCCAAAGAGAAAGCGCTGATCACCATGTGGGAACGACGAGTGGAACTTGACGGTTTCGCTGCGGTGATGGAAGCGGTGCGCAATACCGTGCCGGGGCTTGAGGGCCGGGCGCTGTCCGGCCCCTATGACTACGAACAGATCCCGGCACTGGCTGAGCGCAGCGTTTTGCGGGTCAAGAACTTTTATGACGATATGGAAGGGCGCCTGGCCCTAACCCCTTTTATCGCCGGAGAGATTTTTTCCGTTGCCGACATCACGGCCATGGTCACGGTGGATTTTGCCACCGGCGGCATCAAGTTGCCTGTCCCAGACGATCGCCCGGCGCTGGAGCGTTGGTATCAATCGGTTTCCTCGCGTTCAAGCGCCGGCGCCTGAACCAAATTGCAGCAGGGAGCATTTATGTGTCGGTGCTCGATGCATGGGGCGGCAAAGAACATTGAAGCGCCTATGCTTGGTATCGATTACGGATGAAGTATGCAACAGACCGCGGGCGGCGCGTTCAATCATAGGGGCGAATTTTTTTCATCCCGCCCCGGCGGGAAAAGATTCGCCATTTAATATGAACTCAGATTTACCGCGACCTCTCTCCTTGCTCCCACTCGGGGCTATAGCCCCCTAGCGCCGGGTGATACATTTCGTCGCCGGAATGTTGGGTAAACTCAACATTGAGGCGGTCGGCTCGCAGGCCCAAAATTTCGATGCAATGCGCACAGAGCGCTTTTGCCACTTCCATTCGCAGTTCAGGAGTTCTGCCTTTTCTAATATCCAGCATCATTACGGAAACCGGGGTCGGCTCGCCCCCGATATCCGGTATCCGCCATACCCCGCCTTCGCCCAGTTCACGAATGGCAACGCTGATGCGGCGAATATCCACCGACATCATTTGGGCATAGGTTTCGCTGATTTTCGCCGCAAGACGTTTTTTGTCCGCCACCGGGTAATGACCGTTTACGTCAAGTTGAAGATAAGGCATGTTCGACCTCCGGATGAGGGCCCTCATGACACGAAAGCAAAGCCGTTGCCAGGGTCGCGCCAAGGGCGTTAGGGAAAAGATACATGCATATGCCAGTATTCGTCAATCATCTTCAAAAAGCATGTGTTTAAGGCCGATATAAATCGGAGGCATACCCCGCCATCCCTGACGGCTATGGTTTTATCTAAGATTAATCTGTGATCTTGCCTACAAAATCTTCTTATCAGTCTTGTATGGTAGATGGACAAGTGCGTATATTTGCGCTGCCTCATTAATCATTAGCATCAATCATTAATTAATCATCATTAAGCGATGTACTTATGTCATTTTTGGCAATGTCATGAAATTCGCAACTTTCCCATAAAAAAGATGAGGGAAATTTTATGAAAATGTAAAAAGAAAAGCTAACGATAACATAATTACAACCTAAAAATTTTTATAGGTAAAAGCGATGACTTTCGTTGGGATAGTCGTGCTTTAAGCCTAAGCGATTATATGGTTTGGACAGGGTTGGCCCGGATATTCAGGCACTGGCATGCTTGGTAAGGTCATTATAAAGCGATGCTATTTAAAATTTCTTTCACACGGAACGATTATTAAAAATGAAAAATCCATATTAGGGATTTCTATTGGCCTGGTGTTGAGTGGTGTTTCTTTTATCTCGAATGCAGAAATTACCTTGCTAAAGCAAGATCCACAGCCTTATGACTTATTGAGCCGTCTCACCTTCCAGGTGGGGGGAAGCATCCGTCCGCAAATGAACCAGGTAACCGGTCAAAGATCCTATAAGGATAATGGTTTTGACGGCGGGGTTCGGTTTTGTTTTTTTTCTTTTTATTATTTTTTCGGTGACGTCAGCTGGATAATTACTACGAATTGGGTGTGAATATCCCCGCGGTCCTGGATTGGGATAACCATCATGCCGATGGAGCAAATAATACTATCCGCCGCCAGCTTTATACCGGTTTCAAAAGCAAAACCTTCGGCCAGTTAACCTTCGGCCAGCAGCTTAGCGTTTATTATGATGTGGTTGGGGCTAAAACCGACGTATGGGATGATGATATGCTCGCCCAGGCGCCGGGCAACGGCGTCAACGGCGACTATGACGGTTCTTACCGTTCTCGCAAGCAGTTGAAATACAAAGTCAGCGCCGGCAACGCCGATCTGTATGCCGCCTATTTGTTTTCTGATGAAGACTATTTGACGCCGGATAATTTCCACTACAAACGTAAAGGCGGCGGTTCGTTAGGCATCAACTATCATTTGACGCCCACACTGAGTTGGGGATTGGCATACAACTACACCAGCGCGGAAATTAAAGATCCGGTCAGCCACAAGTCGAATGATTATAATCAAAGCATTACCGGTACCGGCTTAAGCTGGACGCCCGGTCATTGGATGCTGTCCGCCACCGGTGGCTTATATCAAAACTTCTTAACCACCAAAATCAAAAATACCAATGATTACTTTGCCGGTAATGCTTATGGTATTGAATATTTTGCCGGCTACACCTTCCCAATTGATAGCTACGCGGTTAAAACAATAAAACCTTATGTTATGGGTGACCGTCTGGAATATATAGATGATCGCAATTATGAAAAACGAGATAATGGCGTAGGTATCTCGTTCCAATTGAAATATGGCTTCCGTGTTGACTATGAACACGTCATTACCAACGCCACTGGTCAGGATTATGGTACAAATATCATCCGTGCATGGTACGATTTCTGATGCTGCCGCAATGAGATTGCTTATATTATCGTGAAAATAGCAAAGATAACCAAACGGGCCGGGTGCGCCGCGAACCTCCGCATGGCGTGCCCACCGTTTCGTTATCTTGCTGAGGAGAGCGTCCAAGCTGGTTAGCGCCGATAAGGCAATTGTCATACCGTCAATATACATAGTAGGATGACTCTTCATGTATCGAAATAAGCCATCCAGACCGTCATGCCAAAAGCATTTGATTTCAACAACCATGAACCAATTAATCTGCAAGTTTACCGTTTTTTACGTAATGAAATAATCTCGTGCTCTATTGCTCCCGGCAGTGTGTTATCGGAAAAAGAGATTTCACTCTATTTAGGCGTGTCGCGTCAGCTGATCAGAGAGGCCTTCATCAAACTGGCTGAAGCCGGTCTGGTCCAAATCCTTCCTCAGCGCGGTACGTTTGTGCGGCGTATTTCCGCTAAGCGCGTCGCCGAAGCGCGTTATATCAGGCAGGTCATAGAGTGTGCCGTGGTGCGGCGCGCCTGTGCATGTATTACCGACGAACAGGTGCTGTCGCTGGAACATAATCTTCGCCGTCAGGCGCTGGCGGCGGACAATGATAAGTTCAGGGAATTTTTTGACCTTGACGATAGTTACCATCAGGCGCTGGCCGATATCGCCGAATGCCAACTCGCCTGGAAGACCATAGAATCCATCAAGTCCACCATGGACCGGGTGCGGTATCTGAGTCTGAGCGTTGTCTCGCCGCCCCGGGACCTTATCGCGGAGCATTATCGCATTTTCGACGGTCTGAAAAAACGGGATGCCGATGCCGCAGAGCAGGCGCTCCGGCGCCATCTTGGACACATGATTCTATCCATTGATCCTATTGCCGCACAAAATCCTGACTGGTTTGAAGGATAACGGTCGAAGTGACCAGCAGACATTCTCCTTACCCATGTCCCCCTCTTTACCACTTATACTGGTAGGTTATAAGTATATAATGAATTTATCTTTTGAATGGTCCGCTGATAATCTAAGGCCCGGTCACTACTGGAGCAGGAGGTTTCATGTCCATTCACTTATTGCATTCATTACCCGAACGTTTTCTTTTACCTCGTGAACCTCTGGGTCTGCTGCCGGGGCTGATCTTAGCCGGCGCACTGACGGCGGCGGCCATCTGGACCGGCAATATTCCCTTGATCACGCATTTGGGCCTGGGTGCGCTGACGCTGGCGATTATTTTTGGCATTATCGCCGGTAATACGATTTATCCCTGGCTTCAGCCGGCAAGCCATAGCGGCGTACTTTTCGCCAAGCAGCGGCTGCTGCGTATCGGCATCATTCTGTATGGCTTTCGGTTAACCTTTCAGCAAATCGCCGATGTGGGCGCCACCGGTGTCGTCATTGATCTTTTAACCCTGAGCAGTACCTTTTTGCTGGCCTGCTGGCTGGGCCGAAAGGTGTTTGGCATGGATAGCCAGACCGTTATGCTTATCGGGGCTGGCAGCAGTATCTGCGGCGCGGCGGCGGTAATGGCCACCGAACCGGTACTAAAGGCCGAAGCCAGTAAAGTCACGGTCGCCGTGGCCACGGTGGTAGTGTTCGGTACCTTGGCCATTTTTGTTTACCCCTGGCTGTACCGCCTCAACCTACACTATCATTGGCTGTCGTTCAGCGAGCTCTCTTTCGGTATTTACGCCGGTTCCACCATTCATGAAGTGGCGCAAGTGGTCGCCGCCGCCCATTCCATCAGCCCCGAGGCGGAAAATGCCGCCGTGATTACCAAAATGATTCGCGTGATGATGCTGGCGCCCTTTTTAGTACTGGTTTCCGGCTACCTCAGCCGCCGTCACCACGGCATTACCGACACCGCTGGAAAATCGGCCATTACCATCCCCTGGTTCGCGGTGGTCTTTATTCTCGTGGCGGCATTCAATTCCTTTCACCTGCTGCCGGCGGCGCTGGTGAATCAACTCATTACCCTGGATACGGCCATGCTGGCCATGGCCATGGCGGCGCTGGGCCTGACAACCCATGCCGGCGCTATTCGGCAGGCGGGACTAAAACCTATCCTGCTCGCCACCCTGCTGTTTATCTGGCTGATTATCGGCGGCGGGGCAATTAATCAGCTGGTACGGCACCTGATTTAATTGCGTTTGACAGACAAGCCCAGCTTCCTTTCGGCCAAGCTGTGAGTCTACAGCTTCCAGTTCAGACCGCCCAGCTTGGGGGCGAATTCAAACAGCTCGGCGGCGGCATCGGACTGCTGCTGCTGAAAGATAATCCGTTCTCCGGCCAGGCGCCCCATTTCATGAGGATTTTGGTCGATGGAGGCGATGCGTTTACCCGCCAGCAGCGGAATTTCATTTAGGTCAAAGCCCACAAAACCGATATTATCCCGGGACAGGGCGGCCCAGTCGTCCAACGCTTTAATAACGCCGATGGTCATCAGGTTGTTGGTGACAAAAACGGAGTCAAAGACGATGCCCTCTTCCAGCAGCTGGCGAATCGCCGTATAGCCGCCTTCGATTCGATTATTGCCGTATTTGACCTTGGCGATATCCAGCAGGCCGGTTTTATTCACCGTGGCGGCGAACCCTTCCAGGCGTTTTTCGCTGGTAGGGTTCGGCGAACCGGCGATACAGACGGTTTTCCGGTAGCCGGCGGAGGTGAGGTAATTGGCCGCCAGCGCCCCGCCGGCGAAGTTATCCGTCAGCACCGTATCGTAGCGATTGTCCGGCAGGGAGCGGTCGACAATCACCACTGGAATACCGGCCTCGGTGAGTCCCGAGAGATCGGTGGCGTCCGAGGCCGGGGCGATCACCACGCCGCCCACCCGTTCGGCGATGGCGACATCCAGATAATGCCGCTCTTTTTGCGGATCGTCATCGGAACTGCCGACAAACACGCAGGTATTGCGCGGCAGGCAAATCTGTTCCAGACCGCGGGCTAAACGGGTAAAAAAGGAGTTTTCGAAGTCCGGGACAATCAGTGCCCACAGATGCGACGTGGTCAGCCGCAGGCGCTGGGCCGTACGGTTCGGCCGAAAGCCAAGAATGGCAACGGACGCCAGTACGCGTTTAGCCAAATCCTCACGCACTTTTTGACCGTTCGTCACCCGCGAAACCGTTGCCACGGAGACATGGGCGTGTCGGGCTACGTCGTAGATAGTTACAGCTCGATGATCAATAGTCATTAGTGGTTTTATTCATCGCGTGCGGGGCCCGGCATAAAAAGCCGGGCCGGCCAGACTGCATTAAATCGGCGTTGTTATATTTCGCGCGCGGCCCATTTCACCATGCGCTCCCACATCAATCCGTAATTTTCCCACTCGTGAAGATTACCACACCAGTGATAGACAGGATCGGTGGTATAGGTGACGGAGCGGCCTTTACCGGGTTCCGCGACGGCCATAAACACATCGCCGCGCGTTTCCATCAAAAGCGTCGAGTCGGATTTCAAAAACACCCGATTATAACCGAGAATGATGCGATCTTTATCAAAAGTAACGCCCTTTAAGATGGGATGTTCAGGCACCAGGACATCCAGCTTGGCGCCGTCGGGCACTTCGATGCGGTCATCGATACCGCGTTCGCAGGTGACCGGCAATACAGCCTCTATCGGCGTGCCTCCCCATAATCCCTTACCCTCGATACCGGAATAGGTGGTATATCCGCCGGCCATGATCAGTCCGCCGCCGTTTTCGACCCATTTGCGGAAATTACCGATGCGGTCCGGCCCCATAGGGACTATACGCTCGCGGTTGCCGGGCAGCAGCGCGAAATTATTGTAACCGGTATCGCTGAGAATAATGACGTCCCACTGGGAGAAATCCTCTTCCGTCATGGGAAATTCCGCGCGGATACGGTCGGCGGACATATGGGTCAGCGCAATACCGGGACGGGGCGAGAGCGCATCGCGCAATACCTTGGCGGAATCGCGATAGTAATTAAGAATAAAAGTATCAATGCCTTTGGCGGATATTAACGTTTCCGTTTGGGTATCGCCGCAATATAAAACACGAATGGACATTTTTCTCTCCTGTATAGGGAATTAGCGTTAAGCGTCGGTAAATATCAGCCCCCGGGCTGATTGAAGCGAAGGCCGTCATTGACGGTGAATTTTTCCAGTCCGTTGGGCTGCATGCCCCATGCGCTGAGGATTTTTTGATAGCTGCCGTCTTTTTGCATCTCGCCCAGCGCGGCCTGTACGGCATCGCGCATGGCGGTATCGGCGCGGCGGAACGGCATGGCGTTATATCCGGTGCCGTATTGCTCAAACGCCAGCACTTCCAGACCGGCGGCGTCAGGGGAGGTTTTGATCACGTAAGCGGCCACGCCGTATTGATACATGGTGGCATCCGCCCGGCGGGTACGAACCTGTAGCAAGGCCTGGTTGATATCCTGGAAAACCTGAATGTCGATTTTGGTGTCGCACTTTTTATTTTGTGCCTCCACCAATCCCTGCATAACGCTGCCTTGCAGCAGGGCAACGTGTTTACCGCACAAATCGCCGATTTTCTTGATGCCGGAGGGATTGCCTTTGGCCACCACGATGGCGTTGCCGTCGGTGGAATAATCAACAAAATCCACCTCTTTTTCCCTCGCAGGCGTATCCCCCATGGCGCTGAGGGCGGTGTCAATCCTGCCCGCTTTTATCGCCGCCAGGATGCCGGGGAATTTCAGCGTCTGCCATTTGGCGTGCAGCCCCAGTTTGGCGGCGATGGCGTTGCCTAAATCGATATCCAGGCCCACCAGGGTCAGCCCGTCCTCGCGATAATAGGAGTAGGGCGGCGTGCCGGGATCGGTGCCGATGGTAAAGGTCCCGCCGGCATGGGGCACTTTGCCGGCCAGGTCGGGTGAGGCGTTGACGCTTAACGGCTCTCCTTTGGGACCGATGCTCAACTCCGCGGCGTAAGCGGCGTGAGCGCACCAGAATGTCGCGACGACCAGCGTTGTCCGCCAGGTATTGACGAATAAGCTCATGGTGTAAACCTCTTATGGACCGCATGCCGCGGTGGATTAGCCGGCCATCCCCGGCCGGTTGTTGAGAAAACGGATTCAGCCGGCCCGGCGGGCTGCGCATCCTAGTGAAAAATGCTCATTGATATAGGGGTCGCCGTCGCGTTCGATAAGGTCGGCCACCGCCACCCCGACGGCGGGTGACATTTTGTAGCCGTGCCCAGAGAAACCTGTAGCGATAACGATGCGTTTGGTTTCCGGGTGGTAATCGATTACCGGGCGATCGTCGCCGGTAAAACCGTCCAGATAAACGCCGCTGCGCACCGGTTGATGATCTACCCCCTCCAGCAGGGTGCCTGCAACACGCCGCATAATGGCGGTGTCGGCGTAAGAGACCGTTCTGTCCACCGCAGAGGGATCAATATCGCTGAGATAATTCACCGGCGGCATGATTTTAATGGTCCAGCCATCCATGCACGGAAAACCTGAGTAATCGATTTCTGACGTGCGCCTGATACAGACCGGAAAGCGGGACGGCAGATAAGCCTGCTTATCATCGATACCAAACCAGGTCCCTACCAGACGGCGGGCGATGAAATGAGGCGAAGGAACGTCAATCATGCGCGTTCCCCAGGCGCCGCTGGTGACCACCACGCGGTCAAAGCGCCGGGTATTGCCGTCACAGGTGACATCGACCCCGTCGGCATGGGGATGGATACGGGTTACCTCGCAGCCTTGATGCAGCGTCGCCCCGGCCGCCAGCGCGGCCTTTACCGCGGCTCTTACTCCCAGCTCAGGCCGCAGCAGGCCGCCGTCGAGATCAAGCAGGGCAAATTCGCCGCCGCTTAAACGGTGCTGGGGAAAACGGGCGCGCAGCGCCTGCTCGTCCAGCACTTCATGGCGCACATTATGTTCCCGCGCCCCTGCCAAGGTGCCGGTGAGCCACTCCGCACCCTTTTCACCGATGTACAGGCAGCCGATGGGAAAATGGAATTGGCGTTCGGAGGTGGACTGAAGCTCGCGCCACAGCGCCAGGGAGCGTTTCAGTAAGGGAATATATTCCGCGCCTTCCTTGTAGGCGAGGCGGAATATCCGCGATTCAGCGCCGTGGGCGCTGGTATCATGGGGTACGCCCATGCGATCGAAACCGGTAACCTGATACCCGCGTTGAGCCAACTGCCAGAGCGACATGCTGCCCATGGCGCCGACGCCGACGACCGCGACTGTTTGCGATGACATGATGAATCTCCTGTAAAAAAGAACTGTGGTGACGTATAGGGTGACGCAAGCCGCGCTATTTGATTTTTGACAGGAACGCCCGCGTTCGCGCATGCGTCGGCGTGTTGATCACCTGGGCGCTGGGACCTTCTTCCACAATGCATCCGCGATCCATAAACACCACCCGATGGCTCACCTCGCGCGCAAACCCCATTTCATGCGTTACCACCACCATGGTCATTCCCTGCCGGGCAAGCAGGGTCATTACCGACAGCACCTCATGCACCAGTTCCGGATCCAGCGCGGAGGTCGGCTCGTCAAACAACAAAACCTTGGGTTTCATCGCCACCGCACGGGCAATGGCGACCCGCTGCTGCTGCCCCCCCGACATCTGCGTCGGCCGCCGGTGGGCATAGCTGTCCATGCCCACCGATGCCAGAACCGCCATGGCATTTTCCCGCGCCTGAGCCTTTGGGATATGCAGCACGTGGCGCAGCGCCAGGGCAACGTTTTCCAGCGCGCTCAGGTGAGGGAAAAGATTGAATCGCTGAAAGACCATGCTCATGGCCGCCCGTTGACGCGCGAAGTCCGGTGCCGGCAGCTCCCACAGCACTCCATTTGTTTCCCGGCAGCCGAAACGTTCGCCATCCAGCCATACGCCGCCGCTGTCCGGCATCTCCAAAAAATTCAGGCAGCGTAAAAACGTACTTTTGCCCGACCCGGACGGACCGATGATGCATACCACTTCGCCGCGCTCCACATCCAATGAGACATTGGTGAGCACTTGGTTGGCGCCGAAGCTTTTGCAGATATCGCGCGCGCAGAGCATGGGGCGATGCCAGGACACGGGCCGCAGTATCGGATTATCTTGTGGCAGCATGGAGGTCATCATGGTTAAACCCCCGTCTCGGAGAGCAAATTACGCGTGTTTTTGCCGTCAAGGTGGCGCTCGAGCCAGTACTGCAGGCCCGAGGCTACCGTGGTGAGAATCAGATACCAGATGGAGGCCACCACCAGCAGTTCGATAACATGAAAATTCCGCGCATAAATATCTTCGGATTTGGTTAACAGCTCCTGCGCCCCGATGACTGAGACCAGAGAGGTGTTTTTCAACATGCCGATGATTTGATTGGCGGTAGGCGGGGTGATTATTTTCAACGCCTGGGGAAAGACGATAAGGGTCATGACCTTGGTTCTGCTCAGGCCGATGCTGTGAGCGGCTTCGGTCTGCCCGCTGTCCACGGCGTTCAGGCCGGCCCGCACGATCTCCGCCATATAGGCGCCTTCATTCAGCCCCAGCCCCAATACCGCGGCGACAAAGGGGGTTATCAGCACATTCACCGATATCTGCCAGTCGCCGGTGCCGATAACCGGAAATACCAGGGCGATATTGAACCAGAAAATAAGCTGCACCAGTAACGGCGTGCCGCGAAACAGCCAGATATAGAGCATGGCGGCGGCGTTTACGATGGGATAGCGGGAGAGGGACATAACGGCCAGCAGGGTACCGAGAATAATGCCCGATAGCATGGAGAGTACCGTGAGTTGCAGCGTCATGACCAGCCCGTCAAGGATGGCCCGATGGAAGAAAAAGCTGGCCATGACCGACCAGTCAATCGCTCCGCTGATGGCAATGCGTACGATGAGCAACACCAGGAGAACGCTAACCAGCGCGGTAATCAGCAGGCGTTTGCTTCGGCCTGGAATCCTGGGCTTGCCCGAAAGATAGGGCTCGGGTTTTCCCGCATACTGGGATAGGGGTTTTGCAGTCACTCGCTACCTCACTTGCTGGTAAGTAAAAACGAATTTCCAATGTCTAGAAATCGATTTCTCATTGATGGCGAATTTCTCTTGAAAAGACGTTGCTGCACGCCATCAGAATATGAGTAATCGATTTCTTGTCAATATGGTGCCAGAGGGAAAAAGCGGTAAAAATGGGATTGGGATAGGGATTCATGCTGCGGTAAACCGATTTATAAAATATTTAGAACCAGTAATAGGGATTGCATCTGTGGTGATTACGTCTTGGCAACATAATCAACGATATTATTGTGCTTAATTTAACCAATTTATAGCAATGGAATCTATGCTGTTTTTACTTGTTGAAATTTCGATGAATTTTCAAATTCTATTATTGAGAAGGATATAGATAGTTTTCCAATGATAATCGGGATACACATCACATTTTCTTATTTCATCATGCCTGAAAAGAAGATCCTATGCTTTCCTAAATTTGTTTAAAAAAGAGGATGGCACTTACTGACAACGGGAATGTTATTATCCAATTGGGAATCTTTAGGTAAAATGCGGACATTCAAATTCGGGATATTTTACTCAGATACTCTTTTATGGTCTCGATATACGCCCAGGAATATCAATTAGTTATAACATTGTTCAAAACTACCCGTATTTCAAAGGGGATTACCCAGGGACAGCTTGCCGACGCTTTGGGTCGCCCGCAATCATTTATTGCAATAGTGGAAAACGGTGAAAGACGATTGGATATCGTTGAGTCTGTTCATTTGTCTCAAATGCTGGGGATTGAGCCGGAAATCATGATCAATAAAATCCCCCGTAAATTCAGTCCGCTTTACCCGTTGTAATAATCGGATAACGGAGGTTTCAATACCTATCAATCTAATGAAGCGCCAAGCGTCGCGATAAGCCCCCTGAACCACTGCTGAGCCGGATGCGGATCGCTGCGCCGGTGCCAGATCAGGTGAAAATCAATGGACGGCAGCACAATCGGCGGCGGAAACAGGACCAGATCCCGTTGAACGGACGAATGGAGCACGACCCGCTTCATTACCGTTGCCGTCATGTCGGTTTGAGCAATGACCGCGGGAACCGCGAGCATTTGCGGCAGGGTCAATGCCAAGGTGCGCTGCTTGCCCATCTGCGCCAGCGCCTGGTCCACCAGGCCGTAGCGATCCCCTTCCGGCGACACCAACACATGGGACAGGGCCAGGAAGGCATCCATACTCATTCCCCTCTTCGCCGCGGCGCTGTCGCGGCGAACAATGGTCACGAATTCATCCCGGAAAATGGACTTGGTTAATATGCGGCTCTCCGTGCGTCGCGGGGGTACCCCTACCGCCAGATCGATGGTCCCCGCATCCAGCAGGTCCACTGCGCTATCCCGGCCGTTGAACGCATGCACGTTTAATGCGACGCCGGGGGCCCGCTTTTCCAGCGCCCGCGCCAGCGCCGGTAGCAACACAATGGCCGCATATTCGGACATCCCGAGGGTAAAGGTAAGCGACATCCGTTCGGGTATAAACTCCGGTTTTTCCACCAGGGCCGCCTCTATCTGCCTTAGCGCCTGGGAAATAGGGTTGGCGATATCCCTGGCGAGGGGTGTGGGCAGCAAGCCGCCCGCGCTGCGCAGGAACAGCCGATCGTCAAACAGCTGGCGCAGGCGCGACAGCGCCGCGCTCATTGCCGGCTGACTGACCCCCACGCGCGCCGCCGCGCGGGTCACGTTACGCTCAATCATCAGCGCATCAAACGCCGCCAGCAAATTTAAATCGATACCATGAAAATCCATATTTCAAATAATCATTCATATTGGATATTTGTTAGACAAATTTTAACGGGTTATACAGAATTGGCCATGGGTTCTTATAAATTCAACGAGGATGAGAGGCATATGACCGACACCAACACGCTGGCCGATACCGAACGACTGAAAATTGAACGTCAGGCGGTGGAAACGCTGTATCGGGCGTTCAACGACAAAAACCCGGATCTGATGGATATCGCCGTCACCGCCGATTGGGAAGACATTCCGCTGGCGCCCGGCCAGGGACCCGGCCCGGAAGGACTAAAGCCGATCATCGGTCTTTTTTTACAGGCCATGCCCGATGTCAATATCATCGTCCATGATCTGATCCAGGTCGCCGGCCGCGCCGCCGTGCGGGCGGAAATTACCGGCACACATCTTGGCCCGCTGTTCGGTATTCCGGCCACCGGAAAAAAGGTCAGCTTCAGTATCCATGAGTTCCATGAATTCGAAGGAGAGCGTATCAAAAGAACCTGGCATCTGGAGGACTGGTTCGGCCTGTTCCAGCAGTTGGGCGCCTACCCCCCGTTAGGTAATCATTGATGGCGGGCGGGATGTTTCACGCCGCAAAACAGGTGGACAGATAATCGATAAATACCCGGGTTTTCAGCGGCAGGTAAGGCCCGGAAGGCCATAGTAGCCAAAGCGGTTCGACGCGGATGGCATACTCATCCAGCACGCTCACCAAGGTGCCCTCATCCAGAGCGCCCTGGACGATATAATCCGGCAGCCAGGCCAACCCCACGCCGCGCTTGGCGAAGTCCAGCCGCCCCTGGATATTGTTGCATACCATCGCAACGGGCAGCGTACCCGCGGCGGCGGGTTCCAAACCCCTTAACTGCCAATGCTCTATTTTACCGCTATGAAGGAAGCGGTAATGCAAACAGGCATGGCGCAGTAAATCCGCCGGGTTTTCAGGCGTTCCGGCTTTGGCGAGATAATCGGGCGAGGCGACCACCTTTGAACTGAATACCGCCAGCTTTTTGGCCATCAGCCGGGAATCGCCGATATTGCCGCTGCGGACGACCACATCGAACCCTTCCTCGATGACATTCACCATGCGATCGGAGACCACCAGCTCCAGCTCGATATCCGGCCAGGCCAGGGCAAAATCCGCCATAAAGGACGACACCATGCTCTCTTCCGCCATGCTGACCTTAAGCTTGCCCCGCGGATATTTCCTGATTTGGGTTAGATCCTGTTCCGCGTCTTCAACGGCGCGCAGTATCACCAGTGTGTTCTGATAAAACCGGGTACCTTCCGCCGTCAGGGCGACGCTTCGCGTGCTTCTGTTAAGCAAGCGAACCTTTAACCTCGCCTCCAGCCGGGCGATGCCTTTGCTTACCGCCGAAGGCGATACGCCGGTAAGTCGGGCCGCCTCGACAAAACTTCCCGCCTTGGCCACCTGTACGAACAGTTCGAGACCACCCAAATGATCCATGCGCGCTCCATTCATGACCTATCCATTCATGATTTATCCATTCATGACATAGTTGTCATCAGAGAATTGAATGCTACCTTATTTTTCTTTAATCGTTTAAAGATTATTGTGGGGGCCAGACATCGGTCTACTCGACGGCGATTGTGACAACCGGATAAACAACGATGATTCGTGCTTTATTGGTATTGATGTTAGGCGCCTTTGTTTCCCAAACCACCGAGTATTTACCCATAGGACTGCTGCCTCGTATCGCTGAGGACCTCCAGGTGTCCCAGGCCGCCGTTGGCGCGCTGGTGACAGGCTATGCCTGGATCATTACCCTGACGGTCATTCCCATCACGCTTTTGACCAACCGGATAAACCGCCGCCCCCTGTTTCTCGCCCTGCTGGCTATTATCACCCTATGCAACGGACTGGCGCTGGTAGCTCATTCCTATTGGTTTCTGATGCTGTTAAGGATCGTTGCCGCCTTGGGGCATGGGGTATTCTGGTCCATTCTGGCCTCCTACGCGGTTAAAATCGCGCCGCGCATGCCGCCGGGCCGGGCGACCGCCTGGGCCTATTCCGGCATCTCCCTTTCCATTGTCGGCGGCGTACCTTTATCTACCGCCCTGGGACAGGCCTTTAACTGGCAAGTGGGATTTGCCATATTCGGCGCGTTCGGACTGATCATTTTTATCCTGGGGTATTTTTGGCTACCGTCGGTGGCCGTCGCGATCCCGGATTCCGGGGGCAGCTTCCCACGCCGCAACTGGCCGCTGTATGGCGCGGTGGCGGTGACGCTGCTGATTATTACCGCCCACTTCAATGGTTACACCTATATCACCCCGCTGGTAACAGATACCCTGGGGATGCGGGGCCCTCGCCTGCCGCTGGCGTTACTGGTATTCGGCCTGTCCGGCGCGGCGGGAACATTACTGGCCGGCTGGCTCGGAGCACACCCCGCGCGTTTGGCGGTACTCTCCGCCAGCGGTATCGTTATCAGCCAAGTGCTAATGCTTTATCTCGCCCCGCAGCCCGGTATCCCCTGGCTGGTGATGGCGGTTTGGGGCGCGGGCATCGCCATGCTGTTTATCGGCTTGCAGAGCTGGGTCATAGAGCTGGCGCCGGGTCAGGCCGAGGCGGCATCGGCGCTGTATGTAATGACGTGCAATATCGGCATTGGCGCCGGCGCGATGTCGGGTGGATTGTGGATGGTGCATTACGGCCCAAAAGCATTGTTGCAGGCGGGGGCGGTGTTGGGCATTGTTGCCGTGTGCAGCTTTATGCTGCCCGGTTATTTACGAAAGCGGCGGAAGGCTTATTCCCAGAGCCGTTCGGTGCGCCGCTGAAAGCGGGGACATTCGAGCGATTGCTCCCCGACTTGCGGTGGAGAACATTGTATCTTTAGCGTGGATGATATTTTTTGGTAAAGATAATTATCTCTGGCGCAGATTGTACGCGTTGACGAAAATTATTATTCACGCCATTTCCTCCTGCTTTAGCTTAATCGAACCAAGTCTCTTTATTGTTTTTTATAATGTCCAGGCTGCTTTCAATTTCAATGGGAACGATCCGCGTTAAGGATAATGGCGGCAGCTTTTGCGGATCGAAAAAATCAATATCAAGAGAGTCCTCGCTTAATTGCAACGTGCCCCCCAGTTCTTTACAGAAGAATATCAGCTTATAGACATGCCAGGGATAACGGGGATGTCCATGCAGATTTCTGTCCCATACTCCTAATAAACGCTCAACCCTGACTACCAGGCCGGTTTCCTCGACAACTTCCCGGCACACGGCGTCGGAGGGACGGTCTCCCACATCGGCCCAGCCGCCGGGCAAGCTCCATAATTTATCATCGGCTTCCTTTACCATCAGTATCTTACCCTCCCTTAGCACCACGGCCCTGGTATCAACCTTGGGTGTGGCGTAACCCTGCTGTTTGATAAATTCTTCCGCAAAATGCAGCTTGTCCGCCGAAAACTGTTGAGCCATAAATTGCGCGGCGATATCACGCAGTTCCGTGTAACGCTCAATATCATAGCGATCTTTGGTAAAGGTCAGCCCGGTTTGCGCCATTGCCTGCAGTTTTTGTCCCAATGCAATCAACGATAATTCCGCTGTGTTTCCCTGATCGTCTTTTATATCATTTGAGCTCATAGCGCCCTCTCGTAAAATAAAAAATATCTGGCCAGTATAAAGAAAATAAAATATTCTTAAAGCACTTTGCTAATATTTTAAGAATAAGGTGCAAGATGAAATTTGGTTAATTTGTGTTAAGCCTGATATATGAAGAACGAAACGCACCGGGCAAATAAAATTGCCATCATGGCCAACAGTAAGTGGGTCTTGGATGGGTAGCGTGAAAGTCTTTAATTTTTACAATTGATAGATATTTAATTCTTAATAATTGATTTTGTAAGCATATAACTTCAATCTTAAACAAGAAAAAATCCGTGCCCGATTTACGTCGCCGGCGATGATTGTTTGTATTAGCATCGTCATGACTTGCTCGGATGAAGGTGACCGTAATGTTATTTGATCTGCCGGATGATGACATTCTTTACCAAGCGTTGATGGAACGGGATCCGTCCTATGAGGGGTTCGCTTATGTGGGTGTGAAAAGCACCGGTGTTTTCTGTAAGCTAACCTGCCCGGCGCGCAAACCGAAACGGGAAAACGTCCTGTTTCATCCCTCAATAGCCGCCGCGCTGGAAGCGGGATTCCGGCCCTGCAAGCGTTGCCGACCCATGAACGCCGGGCTGACCCGTGAGCCGGCCATCGATCGATTGCTCGACGCATTGGAGCATGACCCCAATCAAAAGTGGTCGGAAAAAGAAATAATCGATATGGGGTATGATCCGTCCGCCGTCAGACGGGCTTTTCGGCGGCAGTTTGGCATCACCTTTTTAGAGATTGCCCGATTGAGGAGAATCGGACGGAGCATTGATTCGTTAGCTCATGGCGCCAAAGTCATCGAGGCGCAGGTAAATGCCAACTATGATTCAGGCAGCGGCTTTCGCAATGCCATCGCCAAATTGATAGGCGTTGCGCCCAAGAACGTCAATCACCTTTCTTATCTTAAAGCAGATTGGATAGAAACCCCCATCGGCACAATGATCGCCATTGGGGATAAGCGGACGCTTTATTTATTGGAATTTCTTGATCGCAAGGCATTGCCCGGCGAAATAGTATCTATCAAAAAGGCCACCGGTTCCGAAATAGTCATGGGGCGGGAAGAGCCCATCGATTTGATTGAAGAGGAACTTGGTTTATATTTTGCGGGAAAGATTTCCGACTTCACCACGCCGCTGGCGAAATTCGGCACGCCTTTTACCAATACCGTCTGGGATGCGTTGAGAACCATCCCCATGGGACAGGTGCGCAGCTATTCGGACATAGCCAGGCAACTAGGCAATGGCAAAGCAACCCGCGCCGTTGCGAGAGCGAATGGCGCCAATCAAATCGCCATTGTTATCCCTTGCCATCGGGTCATTGGCGCTGACGGCTCGTTGACCGGCTATGGCGGCGGTCTCTGGCGGAAGAAGTGGCTTATTGAGCATGAGCGCCGTATGACGCATGTACAGGTTACTCATGAATAAAAATTGAGAATGCATGAATGGTAAGAAGACCCTGAACGTGGCTGTAACATTGTTGCTTATATAGCCGTAACGCCGGGGTGATTTTTTGTATTTTTAATTATTTATCAAAGTGTTATATGACATTTTATACAGGAAAAATGATGCTGTCATACGATTTGTTTATCCCTTTCTTTTTTACCACTATCATATTCGCCTATATTCCCGGCCCTGCGATGCTTTATACCGCCGCCCAGACCATTGCCAAGGGTCGGCGCGCGGGATTGATGGCCGCGCTAGGTATCCATTTAGGTGGTTATGCCCATGTTATCGCGGCAGCGGCGGGACTTACCTTGCTGTTTCATGTCGTTCCCATTCTTTTTTTGGCGGTAAAGCTGCTGGGTGCGGCCTATTTAGTCTGTCTGGGTATACAGATGTTCCGTATCCGACCCTCTGGCGAGGTTGCGACATCCGACGTGAGAAGGGTTAAATCTGCAAAGCAGGCTTTTTTTGAGAGTGTTACGGTTGAGATTCTGAATCCTAAAACAGCCATTTTTTATCTGGCATTTTTGCCGCAGTTTATTGATGTTTCCGGAACTCTTCCGGTTTGGCTGCAATTTATCGCGCTGGGAAGCATCGTTAATCTGACATTTTCTTCTGCTGATATTGTTTGCGTGCTTTTGGCCGAAGTCATTTTATCCCGGCTGAAGAAGTCAAATCGCATGCAAAATGCCATGCAAAAGATCGGCGGCGCGATTTTCATCGGCTTAGGAGTAAATGTTGCATTGCAGAAAATTTAAATTTTATCAAATGAGGATAATAGATGGAGCTTTGCATCGCGGAGGTCAAAGACCTCGATAAAGTCGCCGAACTGGTTAACCAGGCCTATCGAGGTATTTCAGCGCCGGATTGGACGACCGAAGTCGGATTGATCGAAGGGCCACGTACCAACAGGCATTCGCTGGAAGAGATGATTGAGAACGGCGCATCGATCATTCTTGTGGCGCGTGGTAACGCTTCTGGCAAATTGGCCGGCTGTGTCGCCCTTACTCCGATGGACAGCGGCGAATGGTACCTCTCGATGCTGGCCGTGAGTCCTCAGGTGCAATCCTCCGGTCTGGGCCGCTCTCTAATGATGGGGGCGGAGAAATTCGCCCGCGACGCCGGCGCCCACAGTCTGAAAATCTCGGTCATCAATGTGCGTGAAAAGCTGATTGAATGGTATGAGCGGCGCGGTTTTGCGAAAACCGGACATATTGAGCCCTTTCCCTATGACGATCCCGGCGTAGGCGTCCCGCTGCGCGGCGATCTTACGCTGGTTACGCTGAGCAAATCATTAATGGCTTGAACTCGTATGGGGCTGTTTGCGTTCGTCCAAAAGCGGCAAGACGCCGCACCGCTGACAGACAGGCATTGTGCACATCAATCCAGCGGGGGGACCGCGCCTTCCGCCAGCGTCTTAAGCAGACGCGCGCGGCGGCGCTCAAGATCGGCTATCTGACGTTCTATTGAAAGTAACCGCTTGCGCTGAACCTCGGTGGTTTCGGCGCACGAGCTCGCGCCTTCGATCATCAGCATGCAGTCGGGGAAAGCGCGAATTTCCGCCAGGGTGAAACCGGTGGCAATCATGCGCTGGATTTGTTTGACCTGCGCAACCGCAGCCCGCGGAAATGCCCGATAGCCGTTACCGGTGCGATAAGACGTAAGCAGTCCGTGTTCGTCGTAGTAACGGATTGAGCGCACGCTGGCGCCGGTCTCGCGGGCCAGCGTGCCGATGGTCAGCGGAACCTGAGGGATATTATCGTTCATGGGAAAATGATAGCACTTTTTCTCCTTGACCCTAACACTAATGTGAGGGTTGACACTGTCGGCAATCTTCCTACAGTGGGTTTATTTCCATGCTGAAAATCATGTTTTGCCATGCCCGGCACGCGGTGTTATTCACCGTCTTTTTGTTTATCTCATCACCGTTCGCGCTGGCCGCTACCAAAAGCTACACCACAATCTCGCCCGATGGCGTCACCATAGCCGTTCAAGAATCAGGAAACCCGGACGGTGCTCCTGTTATATTCATTCACGGGCTGCTGGGCAGTCATCTGAACTGGGACACCCAGGTTAACAGCCCGGAACTCCAGCGGTATCGTCTCATTACTTATGACATGCGGGGTCACGGCCTATCCGGCAAGCCAACGGACGCCGAAGCTTACACCGATGGGAAACGCTGGGCGGACGATCTCGCCTCGGTCATCAGCACATCCCATGCCCGCAAACCTGTTCTTGTCGGCTGGTCGCTGGGGGGCGTGGTTATCACAAACTATCTGGCCAAGTTCGGCGATAGCCTTATTTCCGGCGCGGTGTATGTAGACGGCGTGATAGAACTCACGCCGGAACAGCTAGTGCCGCATCCTGAAGTCTATCGAAACCTGAATTCAGCGGATTTAAAGACCCACCTGGATGCCGTACGTGATTTCCTGAGCCTGTGCTTTCATACCCAGCCCGACACGACCACCTTCGAACGCCTGCTGGCTAATGCGTCAGTGGCATCCTGGGATATGCAGCGCGCCGTTCAGTCAATATCGGTGGATGCCTCTCAGGGGTTAGGTAAGGCCCGCGTACCGCTGCTGTTCATCTACGGCGGTCGCGATGCGCTGGTTAAGGCGAAACCCACTATTTCCCGGGCGGTGCAACTGAATCCAAGAATAAGGAGCAAGCTATACGCAAATTCCGGCCACGCCCCGTTTATTGAAGAGCCGGAGCGGTTTAATCGCGATCTCTCCTCATTTATCGATGCTACCGCGTTGCATTGAGCGTTTTCGGCAGAGGGACATATAGGCCGGATGGCGGCCGTCATTATCCAATGGGGGTTGCTTTCACGATTAAACAGCGATAGCGGTGATCACTCCCGCGGCGGGGTGGGTTTGGGTGCATTTCTTGCTTAAAGGGTGCCAAATTAGACGATTGACCCTGACCTCGGCTTAAGGGTAACTGTGTAATCTCTTATTCGTAAATGAGAGTACCTTAAAATGGTTAAAATTAACCTCAGTCGCATCCTGTCAGTAATGGCGGTTATCGTTGCGTTGTTCTTTGGGACGTCCTTTGCTTTCGCGCAGCCCAAGAACTATACGGTCACTTCTTCCGACGGCGTTGTCATCGCTGTTCAGGAATCAGGAAACCCTAACGGTATCCCTGTGGTATTGATTCACGGACTGCTCGGCAGTCATCTGGATTGGGCGGGGCAGGTTGACAGCGCCCAGCTCGCACGTTATCGCCTGATTACCTACGATCTGCGCGGCCACGGCCTGTCCGGCAAACCCACGGCTGCCATTGCCTATACCGATGGATATCGCTGGGCTGACGATCTTGCCGCCGTCATCAACGGGGCGCACGCCCGCAAACCGGTATTGGTGGGGTGGTCCCTAGGCGGTATTACCCTCTCCAACTACTTGGCGAAGTATGGCGACGGTAATATTTCCAGCGTGATGTATGTGGATGGCGTGATAGAACTGACCGCCGATCTGATTACACCTCATCCCGATGTCTACGCGAACCTGGTTTCACCCGATCTCCTGACACACCTCAATGCCATACGTGATTTCCTGAACCTGTGTTTTTATACCAGGCCTCCTCAGTCCACGTTTGAGCTGTTGTATGCCAGTGCCGCCATGGCCTCCTGGGATATGCAGGATAATATATTTTCAGTATCCGTCTTTGCCGTTCAAGGGTTAGGTAAAACCAAGGTGCCGGTATTGCTGCTCTTTGGCGCGAAAGACGCCCTGGTGCAGCCTAACCCGACCATCGCCAGGGCGAAAGCCATTAATCCCGCCGTTAAAAGCAAATTATATGCAAATTCCGGTCACTCGCCTTTTATCGAAGAAACGGTGCGGTTTAACGGCGATCTTTCGGCTTTCATCAGAGCTACCGCATCTCACTGAGGGTGTTCCCTCCCGGCCGGCAAAACCCCTGACGCTACAGATTTTCTTAATCTCTCATCCGCAGGCGTGAAAAGGTGCTGTTATCTGCAGCGGCCAGGGGTATTGGCCCGATATAATGGTGGGTCGGCCATTTATTATTCAAAACGTCCTATGCTTACTATAAGATTATCAATTATTACTGATATGAATCTGCTCGTGCATTGCTTGTCTGTCTCATCGATGTTAAGGAATGCTAAAGATGTTTTTACATAGACGTTGGCGAAAACTCGATGGTTCCTAAGCGCTTGAAGTCAGCACGGATAAGGGCAAATCTTACTCAGGTGGAGTTGGGTATTCTGGCGGGTATTGAGGAAGCAACGGCATATTCCCGCATGTCACATTATGAAAATGGCACTCACCGTCCTTCTTTTGAAATCGTCTGCGCATTTGCTCGCGTTTTAGATTTACCCGAAGCCTATTTTTATACCGTTGATGACAAACTTGCCGAGGCGGTACTTGAATTGTATCTGGAACATAAGGCGAATAAGCCGCGTGGGAAAAAACCGTTGTGATCCGCGCTATGGTCGGCAATTATCCTTTTTTTATTTAAGAGAGTACTGTTGATATTCGCGAATAAAATCGATAAAGGCGCGCAGCGGCGTCGGCACCAGCCGTCTGTCGGGGTAATAAAGATAAGGGCCGGGAAAATCTTTCCACCAGGGTTCCAGTATGGGCTCCAGCGCGCCGCTGGCGAAGTGGGGTCTGAGCCACTCCTCAAACAGCTGGATGATCCCGATTCCCGCCATTGCCGTTTCCACCGCCAAATCAACCCCCGCGCCTATATTGACGATAAGCGGCCCTGACGGTTTTAGCTTGACAACCTCGCCGTTTTTTTCAAATTCCCATTCCGGCAAGACGCCGCTGGCAAACTTGCCGCGAAGGCAAGCGTGGCGCAGCAGCTCTCGCGGATGTTCCGGCCGGCCCCTGCGGTCAAGGTAGCTGGGCGATGCGGCAATGGCGTAACGCTGCCTGCGGGGACCGATGGGCACGGCAATCATATCCTGTTCCAGATTCTCGTCGTAACGTATCCCTGCGTCGCTTCCGGCGCTGAAAATATCGATCACGTTGCTTTCCGCCGTGATCTCCAGCTGTATGTCAGGATACCTGGCCAAGAACGCGGGAACGATGCCTGGCAGCACCAGGCGCGCCGCGCTGACGGGCACGTTCAGCCGCAATGTGCCGGCGGGGGTTTTACGAAATCCGTTAACCGCATCAAGGGCTGATTCCACTTCGCTCATGGCGGGCAGCAGCCGTTGCAAAAGGATTTCCCCGGCCTCCGTCAGGACAACGGTGCGGGTGGTTCGATGGAATAATCGTACCCCCAATTGCTGCTCGGCGCGCCGGACGGCATCGCTAAGGCGCGATGGATTGCTGCTGGTGGCCCGTGCCGCCTCCCGAAAGCCACCCGCTTTGGCAACGGCGATGACCGCATTCAACAGTCCGAGATCGATTTGCATTGTCCAGATTTCCGTACAGCCTGTTTCAACTTAACGGTATAGTCGCACAGGCATTTACCCCATACAATAAGTCACACATTGCAGAGGAGAGACATTATGGGAAGCCGCAACACATCCGGTAGTTATCAGCTTGGCCATCGTCAGGTCAAACGTATTGGCTACGGGGCGATGCAACTGGCGGGGCCGGGCGTATTTGGCCCGCCCAAAGATCCCGCTATATGCCTGCGTGTTCTCCAGGAAGCGGTTGCCGCCGGCGTAGACCATATCGATACATCCGACTTCTACGGACCGCACATCACCAATAAACTTATCAAAGAAGCGCTGCATCCCTACGCTGACGATCTTTGCATTGTCACCAAGGTGGGCGCACGCAGGGATGAGAAGGGCGCTTGGCTTCCGGCCTTCTCGCCGGCGGAACTCATCAAGGCGGTGGAAGACAACCTGCGTCATCTAGGGCTAGATGTGCTTGATGTCGTCAATCTGCGCAGCATGTATGGTGAGCATCATCCTGAAGACGGCCCCCTTGAAGCCCAACTGACGGCCTTGGCCGACTTAAAGGAACGAGGTCTGATCCGGCATATCGGTCTGAGTCATGTGACGTCCGCGCAAATAGCTGGCGCCCAAAAAATTACCCCCATCGCCTGCGTGCAGAATCTTTATAATCTGGCTTTACGTGATGACGATAGCCTAATCGATGAGCTTGCCGCTCAAGGTATCCCCTTTGTGCCGTTTTTCCCGCTGGGCGGTTTTTCACCTCTTCAATCCGAGGTGCTTAACGATGTCGCGCGCAAATTGGACGCCACACCCATGCAAGTGGCCCTGGCCTGGCTGTTGCAGCGCTCGCCGAATATTTTGCTGATTCCCGGTACGTCATCTCTCACGCATTTGAGAGAAAACCTGGCGGCGGCCGACGTGCGGCTGTCACCGGAAGATATTAGCTTGCTGGAGCAATAGGGCGGGCAAAGGTAAACGAAGCGTTGTCTTTAGATAAGGCACGGACGGCAGCCAAAGTACCGTCCGTGCAGGTAAGCGCAGCTTATTTCTGTTCAGGCAACGCGTAGGCGATAACGTAATCCCCTTCCGGGGTCATCATCCCGTGATGGCCGCCGGCCATGATGATGACAAATTGCCGCCCGTTGACCTCATAGGTCATCGGCGTCGCTTGGCCCCCCGCAGGCAGCTGGTCCTTCCACAGCGTTTTGCCCGTATGCACATCGATGGCGCGCAGGTAGTCGTCCGTGGTGGCGCCGACAAAGGCCAAACCACTGGTGGTGGTCAATACCCCGCCATTGTTCGGCAATCCTATCTGGAATGGCAACATGGAATGCAAACCCCACGGGCCATTGCGCTCGGCGGTACCCAGCGGGCGATCCCAGAGGGTTTTACCGCTGGCAAGGTCAATCCCCTTGATCATGCCGAACGGCGGCTGTTTGCAAATAACGCCGATATTGGAGACCCAGCCGGTGTTCACGTCCTGACCGTAAGGCAAACCGGCCTGCGGACGGTTACGTCCCGGCGGCGGATTTTTGTAGCGTGGATCCCCCAGCCAGAACACGTTCATGGCATCGTCAACGGCGCGCGGCACCAGCTTGGAGTAGCTGGGAAGGTCATTGTAGTTTTCAATAATCAGCCCATTGTGCACATCCACCGAAACGCTGCCCCAATCGGAGCCGCCGTTATTTCCCGGATATTCAATCCAGGGTTTATCAGCGGTGGGGGCGGTAAAGATGCCGTGGTAACTGGCCGCACGGTACTGGATCCGGCAGACCAGTTGGTCAATGGGCGATATGCCCCACATCATTTTCTCGGTCAGGTCAGGCTTCTGGGTGCGGCTGTAAAGCGAACGTTTTTGCACCGGCGCCCGTTCGGCCGGTTCTACGCCGCCCTGGGGCACTTTTTGTTCCTCTACCTGGTGCAGAGGCTGCCCCGTACGCCTGTCCAGTACCCACAGGTCCCCCTGCTTGGTGGTGACGATCAATGCCGGAACATTGCCTTTATCGGTGGGAAAGTCCACCAGGCTGGGCTGTGCCGGCGTATCGTAATCCCAAACATCATTCTTGACGAATTGATAGACCCAGCGCGGTTTACCGGTGGCGACGTCCAGCGCGGTAATCCCCGAGTCATATTTTCTCTCCTCATCATTACGGGTGGAGCTGTAATAGTCGCCCGCGGAACTTGCCATCGGCAGATAAACCAGGCCGAGTTTTTCATCCCCCACCGCCGTGGACCACATATTCGGCGTACCCAAAGAATAGGTATTGCCGGCGGCGGGAAGGGTGGTGATATCCGGTTGTTCCATATCCCAGGCGAAGCGCAGTTGACCGGTAACGGCGTCATAACCGCGTACTACGCCGGAAGGAGCGGACCTCAGTTGGCCATCCATCACCTGCTGCCCCGCCACCACCACGCCGCGAACGATGGTGGGCGCCGAGGTCTCGGAGACAATGCTTGGCGGCCATTTGCCCAGGCCTTGCATCAAATCAACGAAGCCGTGCGAGCCAAAATCCTCACAGGCCTGGCCGGTTTGAGCATCTACCGCCACCAGTTTAGCGTCCATGGTGCCGGCGATAATGCGCGTAGAACAGGCTTGCCCTGGTTGCGCTTGCGGATTGGCATAATACGCCACGCCGCGACAGGCCGAGTTAGGCGCGGAAGATTCCGGCGGGGTTTTGGGATCAAACATCCACTTTTGTTTCCCAGTCGCCGCGTCCACGGCAAACACCTTATGGCGGATAGTACAGCCATACACCGTATCGCCGATTTTAATCGGTGTCAGTTCATTACCGTAGTTTGCCATGTGCGGCTCACCCGTCCGATATACCCAAGCGCGCTGTAAACCGCTGACATTACCGGGGGTGATTTGCGATAAGGCTGAGAAACGCTGTGCGCCATAACCCCCGCCATAGGTCGGCCAGTCCTGGGAGGCGGGCGCGGTGACATCGTCAAAATAATTGCCCGGCTTGGTGGTGACGGCCGCGACCGGATAGGGTTTTTGCGCCATAGGCACGGCGATGCCCAATCCCACCACGGTTACCACCAGTAAGGCGATACCATAGGGACGATAGCCCTTTTCTCCATTGGCGCGTCGTGCCGGCATCAACAGCACGGCAAAGATCAAAAAAAGCAGCGGCAAATCAAGACGGGGCACCAAGGCCCAGCCGTTGAGTCCTGATTCCCAAAGCGACCAGATTAGGGTGGCGATGAAACTGGTTGCATACAGATAAAGACCGGCGCCGCGTCTAAATAGCGTCAGTAATCCGGCAATCACCCATACCAGGCCGATGGTAAGGTAATAAGGACTGCCATGTAGCCTAAGGAGTTTGAAACCGAGCACAGCGAGGATAGCGCCGGCGATGATGAGCACTATCCCAAATACCACCATGCCAAAATATCTTAGGCGCGAATGTTTTACACTTCCTTCATTTGACGAATTCATGGGTAAACTCAGTTTGGATTGAATGCGATGGTGTGTTCAGCTGATATTCACATAAGCGAGATTTTTCGCAGAGAAGGTCCAGCCAGCTACCGCTATTGTTAATGAGTATTTAACAAAATGCGTGACGGATTTTAATAAAACCATTTTCAATCTAGGTATTGCGGTTCCGGCTGTCAAGCATGCTAAAGATCATTTGATTGAATAACCTCATGTTTTGTAGAGGCTATGGTTGCAACAATACGATTTCCCTCAAGTTTAAAGAGAATGCCTCTTGTTAAATTATTGTGATAAAATATTACATTGCTGAAGTTATGATGGCGGAGACCGATGGGCTGGCTGCTGCAATCTTGATCAATGGTGTTCCAGAGCTGGAAAAGTGAATTATTGTCGCTGTGTAGACCTTGTGCCCGTACAGGTTGCTAAAAAAACCGTTGTCCACAATCCGATATGTGTCTTAGCGGGTCAGATTTTTTAGTTCAGCGTTCATCAGTCCGTCAAGTTCTGCTTGAACTCAATGCGGTGGCCAAATATTGATATCCCTTGCCCTGATATGCTTTTGCACAAATTCCAGCAGCGCGACTTTACGATGAGTTTTGATTTTGTCGCTCGGTATAACGATCCCATCCATCAGGGGAAACCCGTGTTTTTTTTACGCCATGATCTAAAGCGAGTCATGAAGATTTTTTTAGGGGATATATTTGCCGTTAGGAAATCATTAAGCTCTTCATATTTTAAGTTGCAGGTGCGTTGGTAATACTCGGCTCATCCATGAGCCTCGCTCCTTCGGGCCCGACCAACGATGTGCTTACTTATATTTTTATCAAACTCGGGAGTCCATTTCTTTTCGATGATAAAGCAATTTAATAGCTCAATATTAAATTGATTAAATAATATATGCTAACTCAATTTCGATAATGAGCAAATCTTATATTCCTTACACTTTGCGACCGAAAAAGCATTCACCTACAAACTTCCCCACCGAGAAGCTTGATCCATTGAAGCGTCGTTGTTTGGCCCTTGATTTACGCTGCTGGCTCCATCAGGGCATCAAGTTCATTAGAGCTCAATCCGGTGGCACGTTCTATCGTGGCGCGATCTAAACCCATGAATAATAAATTAAGAGCGATTTCTCGGGTTTGCTCGCTCCGTCCTTCAAGTTTCAGGTTTTCTGCAAGAGTCATCATTTCCTCCCTGTAACGTGGCGTATTTTCCATAAGAATACGTAAAAGGGTTTCTAAGTCAAGATTATTTCCCTCCTGCGTAAGATAGCTCAAAAGCGATTTCACCTGCTCTTTGCTGGGATTTTCAAATTTCAGCAAAAAGACAATATCCGGTAGCCAAACATTAATATCCCTTGCCCTGATATGCTTTTGTACAAAATCCAGCAGCGCGACTTTACGATGGGTTTTGATTTCATTGTCTGGGATAACCGTTATATCTACTAGGGGAAACGCTTGGCAATACAGCATTTGTGCCACGTCTGGGTTGTGGAAGCAGTCCAGCCAAAGGGTGCTGTACGGGTAGGGACTTTGTCTACCATGGTAAAACAACAACGGTATCACCAGCGGCAGTTTTTTATGACCTTGCTCAAGGTGGTGATGCATTGCCGCTATGCTGTAGCGCAGCAGCCGAAACGCCATCATCTCGTCCGCGCTGGACTGGTGTTCAATCAGGCAATAGACATAACCTTCTCCCTCCGAGGTGTGCATGCTGTAGAGCATGTCGGAGTACCGGGTGCTAAAGTTATTTTCGACAAAGGAGCCGGAACTAATGGCCAGCGTGCCAAAGTCGCATATTTCCCGCAAAGCTGGCGGCAGGTGTATTTGCAGGAAATCATTGACGACGCTGGCATCGCTAAAGAATTTCTTGAACAACGAATCATGAGGTATAGGGATAGTTTTCATCGGTTCACTGTAGCGGTGTGAATATCTACACAATATAAACGGCATTTTGACCGGATTGAGCAAGGTATAAATTTTCTAGGTGCTTCGCACTTTAATACAATACTGTATTTCTTATCGGTTGCTTATTTTTATCAATGAATTTCCACAAATAAAATACTACGTTCGGATTATATTAATTGAGAAGAGTTTATTTATTAAGGTGTTTTTAACTATTTTTGGTGGATTTTTAATCTTTGCACTGATAGAGCCGCTTTGTACTGCGTGAATTGAGTGGTCAGGTTTGGCTTACTCAGTTGGAAATGGCCGAGTTGTACCAGACAAGTGAACAAAATTTCGGCAAACACTTGAAAAGCGTGATCACTAATGGGGAACTGGCTGAGGAGGCAGTTGTAAACCAGAAGTTTACAACTGGCGCTGATGGTAAAGAGTATCTGACTTTGCTCTTTTCTCTGCCGATTGATCCGATGCTCAATTCGGATTGAATTCCATCAAAGAGATCTACTATTTTGCAAAGCTATTTAGTGGCAACATTCCCTGTGGGATACATTCGAACGATGTATGATTATTTCCGTGCCACACACTCAAGACGATATCTCTGCGAGCGCGATCACGACGATGAAAACACTCAGTGGTACAAGGTGCGTTAAGTCGCGGTGGCGCAAAACGGTCACCACCGCGGCCGCAATAATTACTGTCCCAAGCGCCAGACCAACCATTCGACTGGCGGGCAGCGCAATCAGCAAGGCGCTTAATATTTCCAGGCCGCCGGTAAAACGGCCCCACCAGCGCGGGTAACCCCATCGGGCAAAATCGCGTCGCGTTGCGGCCGTGCCGATGGCGTTAACAAGGCCTGCTCCAAGGAAGCCGGCGGCCAGGAGCCAAACCGAAACAGCATGGACCATCTCAGCGTACCCCCATCAGTAAAGGAATAGCCGTTAAGATCATAAGCACGGCCGTAGGGGCATGAATGCTGAAGGCGCTTTTGGCGGAGCCTTTCGCAGCCAGAATCAGCAGCATGTCGCCGACAGGGACGATGGCTTCCACCAGCAGGATGATGCCGATCCCTTGGGGGGCGCCCCAGGCCATGAACGCCAATACCAGCACTCCCGATGCAATGTCCCGCACCCCCTTGAGGCGGAGCCACCAAGGGATGTTGGCGCCGCTTTCAGGCAGCGGCAGGCCGAAACTGCGTGTCGCGGTCATCGGTTTCAAAACATATTGGGTGCCGATCGCGATAATCGCCAGCGCCAGTAACAGCGCCATTCCCATCACAAGCCAATGCATGGCGGTAGTACCCTTGATGGTTAAATGTAGCAATGAAATATAATCTATCATTGCTAGATAATCAAGCCTCCGTATAATAACAAGACATATCGCACATCTGTGTCTGGGAGATCGAACGATGAGTATCGCCGAGCGGAAAGGCAGACAACGCGCTGAACGCGAATTCCGCATCATCGCGGCAGCGCGTGCGATCGCGGAGCGGGAAGGATGGAATGCCGTAACGATCCGCCGCCTGGCCGAAGAGATTGAATATAGTCAGCCGGTTCTCTATTCACATTTCGAGAACCGGGATGCGATTGTTGCAGCCGTTGCCATCGAGGGTTTCCAGGAGCTTACCGTCGCAATTCAGGAAGCGGCGCATGGATCCACCGGACAACAAAACGCTCTCGAGCATGTCGCCATGGCCTATTTCGACTTCGCATCGGGTCAGCCCGCACTCTACGAGGCCATGTTTATCCTGCCGACGGATCTGCGGTTCGCTGAAGCAGAAACCAGACCGGAACTGCGGGCTGCTTTCGACGCCATGGCAATGGTCGTAACGCCGTTTTGCGACGACGTGGAGCTCGTGACCGAAACTTTTTGGGCAGCCCTGCATGGACTGGCCGAACTTGAACGTTCAGGCCGAATCAGGCCCGGTGCGCGCGTTGAACGCATTATGCTGGTTGTTCGGGCACTGCTCGTTTTCCGAAATAACTCACATGACTCCGGCTCATAGGCCAAATTACCTTAAAAAATTCAATCTATAATAGGGGATTTGCATAGCAAAAAAAGCTGTTGAAAATTATCAAATTAAATTTTAATAATTGAAAAATCATATTTTATTTGCTTGGACTCATCGGATGAAAAATAACCCTCCACAAATCTTTCCACCGGTGAGTATGATTCTTGAAAGCCTGTATGATTAGCCCTTAATTCTTACCGCTAAATCCATCAACGCATCAAGCTCTATATTACTCAATCCCGTGGCCCGCTCTATCGTTGTGCGATCCAGACCCATAGACAATAAATTACGGGCGATTTCCCGGGCTTGCTCACTACGTCCTTCATTCCTTCCTTCATTCCTTCCTTCCAGTTTCAGATGTTCTGCTAGAGTCATCATTTCATCCCTGTAACGTGGCGTATTTTCCACAAGAATACGTAAAAAGGTTTTCGAGTCAAGAGTGTTTGTCTCCTGGGCGAGGTAGCGCAGCAGCGATTTTCCCTGGTCTTCGCTGAGTTGCGCCAAATCCATTAAAAAAGCAATATCCGGCAGCCGGAGGTTGATATCCCTTGCTCTGATATGTATTTGCACATACTCAAGCAATGCCGCTTTGCCATGGGTTTTAATTTCACTATTCGGTAACGGTGTGAATATCTACCGAATATAAACGTTATTTTGACCGAAGTGAATGCGGTATAAATTTTCAAGGTGCTGTGCAATTTAATGCAACCTGCTCGCTGTTTTCAGATACTTATTATCAATAATAAATTTCCACAAATAAAATACCAAGGTGGGATTATATGAAATGAACAGTGTTTAATTATTGTGAATTTTTCTAATATTTTTGGTGAATTTTTCATCATTGCACTGATGGGGCATTCAGTATAAATCTGACTTGTAGGGGAACCAAACCATCAATGCTTCCTTTCAGCCCGCCTTTTTATCAATGTAAAAATCTCTGTTTTCTCTTCCGGCGATAGCGTCAGGAATGCCAGCATCAATTCGGCTAACATATCATCGTCGGTATAAAAATAAGCTAACGGCACCTCCAGCACATCGGCTAACTGCTGGGCGGTCTTGATGCTGGCCTCATGGACGCCTTTCTCATAACGATTGATGCGGGCACTTGCGACAAACTCGTCAATCCCGGCGGCAATGCCGAGCTTCTTCTGTGATAAACCCTTAGCAAGCCGTGCCTGCTTGAGTCGCTGGTAAAAAACTTCATGGTAGTTTGGTTTAGATTTCATAACTACGATAATCGTAGTTATGGCTTGAACTCGATACTACGAATAACGTAGTATTGGGAGCCTATATTCTCTTAATGGCAAAGAGTTAAGGTTTACATGAAAAACGACTGGCATCCGGCGGATATAATCGCTGCCTTGCGAAAACAGGGCACCACATTGGCTGGGCTTTCACGCTCCGCCGGCCTTGGCTCATCGACACTGGCAAATGCGCTGACGCGTCCTTGGCCGAAAGGTGAATGGCTTATTACCGAGGCACTGAGTATTCATCCTGCTGAGATTTGGCCGAGTCGCTATTATGATGGTGTGGGGGTTGATAGATCGTAAGATCAGAATTCGGGAAAAACGGCCGAAGTGACGCCTGAGCATTAATACACGCCGCCGCTGGTTATTCGCTTTCTAATATTTTTAGGCTTGCTGTGACATTATACGAATGCGAGTCTATTTCTGGTTAGTCCGCTATGAACCTACGCAGATACGATACAGAAGCTGGAAAATGAATATATATGATTGATTTAAAATCATATTTATTTTCGTGTTTTTGTGCGGTGGGCACAAATTTGGACACAAAACGGAAATTGCTTATAACTCTATGATTTTTTTGTGAGTTAATATCCCGCTTCTTTCTGATGCCGAAAGGCCAGCACATAAACACGGTCTTCTATTTTCTCGTAGCGGTACAAGGCCACATAGCCGGAATCGCCGAATTCAATCTTCAGTTCCCGCAGTACAGGCAGCTCAGTAAAAGGGCGGCCCATTTCGGGGTTGTTTCCCCGTTGCTCAAAATGCGCTTCGAGCATCTGACCCGCCCTGATGGCCGCCAGCGGATTTTTGCTGGTCAGAAACTCCCGGCTGTGCGTTAACCCGGTTGCAGCTTGTTGTGTGATGATTACTTGTGGCATTCAGGAATATCCGTTTCCACTTCTGTTCCCCAGCCACGCAGCCAGGTTTTAACTTCATCACCGGTCAGATGCAGACCGGTTTCCTGATACTCACGCCAGGAGTCGATGGCTTCCTGTTTAAAACTCTCGCGTGCCTCTTCGTGTTCAATATATTGAGTGATAGCGGCTATCATCAGATAGTGTGGGCTGCGATCGCGTGAATCCGCCAGTTTTTTGACACGCGCTTTGAGCCTGTCGTCGATCTTGAGTGTGGTGCTTGATGTTGACATGAAGCTGGCCTCCCTAGGAGTATAAGGTGTTACCTTTTACCAGTTTCATGTGTGGATAGGGGAAGGGCAATACTTGAGAAGATGATTATTGTTGGACCTATCAAAGCCAGGATAATCGGTGTCCATTTTAATTGTCCTATCTAACCAACATCACTTCCCGATACAAAAACTCGAAAATATCCGTCCCAGCAAATCATCCGAAGTGAATTCACCGGTAATTTCGCTTAATGCCTGCTGCGCCAGCCGTAATTCCTCCGCCAGCAACTCACCGGCGTAAGCACTTACTAACTGTTCTTTGCCCATTACCAGATGTTCCGCCGCCGTATCCAGGGCCTGCAGATGACGCCGCCGGGCAAGGAAGCCCCCCTCCAGGTTGCCGTTGAAGCCGATGCTTTGCAGTAAATGGTCCCGCAGCAGGTCGATGCCGGCGCCGGAATGGGCGGAAAGGGTAATAAGTGAGTGGCCATTCACTTCGCTTACGGTTTCAGCTTCACCGGTCAGATCGGCTTTATTACGGATAACGGTTATGGGCAACGTGGCGGGAACCCTGGCGACAAACTCCGGCCATAGGGTATTGGGGGCGTTTACCGCGGTGGTGGTGCCGTCCACCATCAGCAGCACATGGTCTGCCTGTTCTATCTCCTGCCAGGCGCGTTCGATGCCGATGCGTTCCACTTCATCACCCGCTTCCCGCAGGCCGGCGGTGTCGATAATATGCAGCGGCATGCCGTTCAGCAGGATATGTTCCCGCAGAACGTCGCGGGTGGTGCCGGCGATATCGGTGACAATGGCCGCTTCCCGACCGGCCAAGGCATTGAGCAGGCTGGATTTACCGGCGTTGGGGCGACCGGCTATCACCACCTTCATGCCTTCCCGCAGCAGGCTGCCCTGGCGGGCTTCGGAGCGTACCGTTTTAAGCTCGTCCATGACCTCGTTGAGCCGGCGTTCAATCCTGCCGTCGGAGAGAAAGTCGATTTCCTCGTCAGGGAAGTCGATGGCGGCTTCTACATAGATGCGAAGGTTAGTGAGTGCTTCCACCAAATGCTGTATGCGTTGGGAAAAAACGCCCTGGAGCGAATTCACCGCCGAACGGGCGGCCTGCTGCGAACTGGCGTCAATCAGGTCGGCGATGGCCTCGGCCTGGGCCAAATCAAGCTTATCGTTGAGGAACGCCCGTTCAGAAAACTCTCCCGGACGGGCGATACGCACGCCTGGCAGCCCCAGGACGCGTTTTATCAACATATCCAATATCACCGGGCCACCGTGGCCGTGCAGCTCCAGCACGTCCTCGCCGGTAAAGGAATTCGGGCCGGGAAACCACAGGGCTATGCCTTGATCAAGCACAGCGCCGTCCTCGTCGCGAAACGGCAGATAATCGGCGTAGCGGGGTTTGGGCAGTTTGCCCAGCAGCCGGCGCGCCGCCTCGGCGGCCAAGCGGCCGGAAATCCGCACGATGCCTACCCCGCCGCGTCCCGGCGGCGTGGCGAGGGCTACAATGGTATCGGACTGGCTCATGCTGTTCTCTCTTCGCGCTTGGACGGCGCGCATAATAAAAAAGGCGGCCATTAGGCCGCCTGACCGCCTTGCCAAAAAATCAGGTTTTCTTTTTATCCCGGCTGTGCAAACCGCGTTTTTCCAGGCCGCGATAAATCAGCTGCTGCTGGATAATGGTCACCATGTTGCTGATGATATAGTACAGCACCAGGCCTGACGGGAACCACAGGAAGAATACGGTAAAGATCACCGGCATAAAGGTCATGACCTTCTGCTGCATCGGGTCGGCAACGGTGGTGGGCGACATCTTCTGAATGAAGAACATCGTAATGCCCATCAGGATCGGCAGGATGTAATAGGGGTCCTGAGCGGAAAGATCTTGTATCCACAGGATAAACGGAGCGCCGCGCAGCTCGATGGAGCCCATCAGCATATAATACAGCGCCAGGAAGATAGGCATCTGCACCACCAGCGGCAGGCAGCCCCCCAGCGGGTTGACCTTCTCGGTCTTATACAGCGCCATCATTTCCTGGCTCATGCGCTGCTTGTCGTCGCCGATACGCTCGCGCATGGCCGCCAGTTTGGGCTGCAGCATGCGCATCTTCGCCATGGAGGTGTATTGCGCTTTGGTCAGCGGATACATGATGCCACGGACGATAAAGGTGATGACGATAATCGAGAAGCCCCAGTTACCGACGTAGCTATGAATAAACTTCAGCAGCTTGAACAGCGGTTGACTGATAAACCACAGCCAGCCGTAATCCACGGTTAAATCCAGGTGCGGCGCGATGGCGGCCATTTTGTCCTGGATTTCCGGACCAACCCATAACGTCGCGTCCAAGGTGTTCTGCGCGCCAGGGGCCACGGTAACCGGGGTGGATTTGAAACCTACCGCCGCCTGGCCGTTGTCCAGATTGCTGGTGAAGAAATTATGGTTGCCGGGGGTTTGCGGAATCCAGGCGGTGGCGAAATATTGCTGCAGCATGGCGACCCAGCCGCCCTGGGTATTGATGTTCAGGTTATCGTCTTTGATATTGCTGAAGCTGTATTTCTTGTATTTGGTATCGCTTGACGAGTAAGCCGCGCCGCGGTATGTGTGCAGCGCAAAATTGCTGCTGCTGGTATCGCGGTGCTTCGGCAGATCCACTGACTGCTTCAATTGGCCGAACATCACCAGTTCAAGGGGTTTGTCGCTGGTGTTGTTGACGCTGTATTCCACATTCACCGCATAATCGCCGCGTTTGAGGATGAAAGTCTTGGTATAGGCGACGCCGTCCGGCGCGGTATAGGTCAGGGGAACGCGTAGCTCGCCCTGGTTATCCGCCAGGACATAGGTGTCCTGATTGATATTGTACAGAGGACGTTCGCCGTTGGCCGGATTATCCGGACCATTTTTGCCGGTCAGGCCGCTTTGCGCCTGATAAACAAATTCGGGGGAGGTTTCAAGCAAATGGAAAGGTTGATCTGAACCCAATTTATCAGGATAAGTCAGCAAGTGAGCCTGCTCGATATCGCCGCCACGGGTATTGATGGAAAGCGACAGAACGTCGGTTTTCACTTTAATCAATTGCCCTTGCCCACTGGCGGGTAAACCCTGATTTGCTGCGTCACCGGTAGCTGTGTTCGCTGTCTGTTGCGTAGTCTGAACCGTCGCAGGCTGCGGATTGTGGTCCGTTTGCCAGGCTTGCCAGATCATGAAAGACACGAACAGCAGAGCGATGAAAAGAAGATTGCGTTGCGAATCCATCGTTAATGTTCTCTGTTATCGTTGGTTTTCGGCGGCACGGGGTCATCGCCACCTGGGTTCAAAGGGTGGCATTTTAATACGCGTTTTAATGTCAACCAACTGCCTTTTAACATACCGAACCTGCGTATTGCCTCGATACCATACTGCGAGCATGTGGGCTGGAACCGGCAATGAGGCCCCAGCAGCGGGCTGATATAGAGTTGATACAAGCGTATCAGCCCGATCAGCAGCCCGGAGACTGGCGACAATGGCGGCGCCATAATTTTTCCAACGCTTCCGTCAAAGCGTGATTATCCAAATCCGCCACCCCTTTTTTGGCGATAACGACAAAATCCATTGCGGGCAGGGCGTGCTGGTGCGTCCGAAAGCTTTCTCGCGTAAGACGCTTGATGCGGTTTCGTTCATGAGCCCGTTTTACATGTTTTTTGGCGACTGTCAAACCGACGCGGGGATGCCCCAGCATGTTCAGGCGGCCGAGGATGGTGATTTGCGGCGTGCCGGCCCGTTGTGGCTGCTGGAAGACGAAAGTAAAATGATTGGGAGTTAACAACCGTAACTCCCTGGGAAATGCGAGCTTAACCACCCGGGGGGTTAGCTTTATTACTTCGAAGAGACGGTCAGACGTGCACGGCCTTTAGCACGACGGCGTGCCAAAACCAGACGACCATTCTTCGTTGCCATACGCGAGCGGAAACCGTGATCACGGTTACGTTTCAATACGGACGGTTGGAAAGTGCGTTTCATAGCGATTTCTACCTAACTAATATTTGACTTCACAGTAAACGCGTTTGGCTGTTCGGCGTGAAAAGACCGACGCCTCAATCGCATTACGCATTAAAGAGGCGGGATTGTAGTAATTGTACAGTCCTGAGTCAATTCCCATCACGTTTTACCCACCTGAATACTCGTGCCTGCCCGGAATCTTCGTCTGAAAACAGAACAAAGGAAACAGGCATCACGCGTAGGGGTGAGAATTATACGGGTTCCAGGCCAAAGCGCAAGGATCAGGCGGGATCTGCCGCATTATATTTAGGATCCCGCCAGAGAAGAGCAACCGTTGAAAATCAGACTATGCTTAATTTCACTGATATAAGACTTACATTTTATCCCAAGGATGGAGAATCGGTTACACTCATTCCCGCCCTTTTCAGCCTGTGGATAAAAAGGATCGAAACTGTGTAGAAGAGGAGGATCTCTGGCGCGCTTTGCGTTATGATCCGCAGTCCCCTGACGGGATCCTCAAGGGGTTTCGTTGCGGTAAACCGTTTAAGGCGGTTCGCGGATTGCCATCGCGGTAACCCGTGTCAAAAAGATGATCCTGAATCATACAGTTTTGTTCTTTCCTTTGTTGATCTTGTTCGATT